>CAJNCL010000006.1:0-109211 GCA_905221255.1 bacterium | reverse complement strand
CGCACTTGTTGATGCTGACTCAGATGCTGATGTGCTTGCTGACGCTGAAGCACTTGTTGATGCCGACTCAGAAGCTGATGTGCTTGCTGACTCTGACGCACTTGTTGACGCTGACTCAGAAGCTGATGTGCTTGCTGACTCTGACGCACTTGTTGACGCTGATTCTGAAGCACTTGTTGATGCCGACTCAGAAGCTGATGTGCTTGCTGATTCTGAGGCGCTTGTGCTTGCTGACTCAGATGCACTTGTTGATGCCGACTCAGAAGCTGATGTACTTGCTGATTCTGAAGCACTTGTTGATGCTGACTCAGAGGCTGATGTGCTTGCTGACTCTGACGCGCTTGTTGACGCTGACTCAGATGCTGATGTGCTTGCTGACGCTGACGCACTTGTTGACGCTGACTCAGATGCTGATGTGCTTGCTGACTCAGATGCAGACGTTGACGCTGACTCAGAGGCGCTTGTGCTTGCTGACTCAGATGCACTTGTTGATGCTGATTCTGACGCACTTGTTGATGCTGATTCTGAAGCCGATGTGCTTGCTGACTCTGACGCGCTTGTTGACGCTGACTCAGATGCTGATGTGCTTGCTGATTCTGAAGCACTTGTTGACGCTGATTCTGACGCACTTGTTGATGCTGACTCTGACGCGCTTGTTGATGCTGACTCTGATGCACTTGTCGATGCTGACTCTGATGCACTTGTTGATGCTGACTCAGATGCTGATGTGCTTGCTGACTCAGATGCACTTGTTGATGCTGATTCTGACGCACTTGTTGATGCTGATTCTGAAGCCGATGTGCTTGCTGACTCTGACGCGCTTGTTGACGCTGACTCAGATGCTGATGTGCTTGCTGATTGACTTGCACTTGTTGATGCTGACTCTGACGCGCTTGTACTTGCTGACTCAGAGGCACTTGTTGACGCTGATTCTGAAGCACTTGTCGATGCTGACTCTGATGCACTTGTTGATGCTGATTCAGATGCGCTTGTGCTTGCTGATTCTGAGGCGCTTGTTGAAGCTGATTCTGAAGCACTTGTTGAAGCTGATTCTGATGCACTTGTTGATGCTGACTCAGATGCTGATGTGCTTGCTGATTGACTTGCACTTGTCGATGCTGATTCAGAAGCCGATGTGCTTGCTGATTGACTTGCGCTTGTTGATGATGATTCAGACGCTGATGTGCTTGCTGATTGGCTTGCACTTGTCGATGCTGATTCAGACGCTGATGTGCTTGCTGATTGACTTGCACTTGTCGATGCTGACTGACTTGCGCTTGTTGATGCTGATTCAGAGGCACTTGTGCTTGCTGATTGACTTGCACTTGTCGATGCTGATTCTGAAGCACTTGTTGACGCTGATTCTGAGGCGCTTGTTGATGCAGACTGGCTATTACTTACTGAAATTGACGCTTGATTTGGCGTGATTTGTCCATTAAATGCATCTGAAACCAAACCATCCACAGTCGTACTTGCAGTCACCGGTCCACTAGGAAGTCGTCCTCCATTACGATCATATACTTTCTTCAACTCATTTGCAGTAAAGGTTACACTAGTCGAGCTCCCCGTTGCTTGTTTGGTGAATGTTTCCCCTGCAATTGTAAGAGTAACAGTCCCACCTGGAGTCACACCATCTACCGTAATCGCTTGATTTGTGAGACCACCTTTTTCGTTAAGGAACCGTTCCTCAATTCTAGGTGTCTGAGGGCGAACCTCAATCGGAATCTCTACTTCATCCGTACTTCCATCTGGATAAGTTACCACTGCAGTCAACGTATGCCGACCAGCAGACAAATTCGTATTAGTTCCAGATTTCCAAGTATAGGTTGTTCTAGTTCCCTTAGTAATTCCTGAGGTAGGAAACTCCGGAGTCCCTTGGGCATTCGTGATGTACTGACTAGCTTCACCAACAGAGATTGTTCCCGAATTTGTCGTAAGATTAAAGTTTCGATTCACCTCAGCATTGATAGCTGGTTCGTACTTTTCAGACTGAGCATGGACTTCAAATTGAATTGCGGCAGGGTTGGCTGTTAAATCTTTTACAAGACCTACGTCAGTAGTATTTCCGTTAAAATTACCTTCCTGATCATAGGTGAAAACATAACGAGTCCACAAACTATTTACTGCTTGATTTTTTCCAACAGAACCCGTGATTGAAACAGTGAAAGGATTTGATGCTGTAGCATTTCCATCTTTGGCTAGTTTATTTGTCGGAACAATCATGCTGATACTTTGACCATTACTCGTAGTGAATGAGACAACAGTTGAAGTAGCCGGATAGGCCGCGGGAACAGAAGTAGGAACAAATTTTGCATGTTCAATTCGACCACTGTTATCAGTAAACTCAATGGTCGCAGAAAAATTTTCTTCTCGATAAATTTTAAATTTTTGCCCTTCTAGAACTGCGCCACCTGTAACGGTTATTTTCTGAAGTTCTGGCTTCTCTGTATCCCTAGCAGCTCTGAAGCTAGCGGTATTTGAAGCTTGGGTCAAAGCTTGTCCATTTCTGCTGTCACGAAGTCCAGACTTGGCACGTAACACAGCATTTGCAATACTGTTTCGAGCTTCTGTAGCCTTATTCAAAATAGGAGTAAGATCAGAAAGCTCCCCTTTCAAGGACTTTTCAATCTCATTGTTTACAAGACTAGCCTTGGCAATTGCCTCATCCGAGTTTGGAAGTCCCTGCGCTTGAGCTAGAAATTGCCCAATCTCAGCAGACAAGGCATCTAATTTCTTCCGTTTTTCTTCATTTTGTTTTTCCGTCATGGCAACGGAAGTCATAGTCAGACCTGATTCAGCCGTCACACCTTCATTCTTTACACGACCAGACTGACTGTGAGGCAAGGATTCTGTAGAAAAATCAACTGCTCTTAATTCTTTTGAAGAATGAGATTCTTTCACCGACTCCCGAGCTGACTCACTTGCTTGGTACTGACTTTGAACACCAACTGAAGCTCTCTCTGTCAGACCACTATTCGCTTGATTCTGTGTTCCAAGTGATGCACTTGAACTAGCAGTTACACTTTGACTGTTTGCCAAGGATTGACTAGTAGAAGCAGATTGACTCATCGACTGGCTCACGCTAGAGGAGCTTGAGGCACTGATAGACTGACTCGTAGAGGCAGATTGACTGGCGCTTTGCGAATTGAATTCTGACAATGACTGGCTTTGACTGGTAGACAAAGACAGACTCGCAGTATCTTGATGATCCTGTGTCGTCCCCAGTACTACTGAATCTCTCGTCGCCAAGGTATCTTTCGATTCAACAGTCTTTTCAACGGCGACTGCATCATTGGCATAAACACGCGTTTGCGTAGCCGCAAAGCCACCCAAGATCGTTCCCGTAGCTGCTATCCCTTTCAAGACATCCAAGCCCGTCAACTTCTGACCTTCTTGCTTTTCAACCATTTCTGTCTTTACTTGGCTCGTATCCGCGCTTCCACGCATCACCTTAAATAAGCCAAAAAGGGAAGTCGATGCCCGTAGCCAATGCTTCCCTGATTTGATTAATTTGTACCGTGTCATACGGTCTGTTTCTCTATATTCACCCTTCTTGCGTCTAAAAAACATGTTACTTCCCTCTATATGAAAAAGAATTTATTAACCTATAAAAACTATCTCCTTATTATATACCAAAAATACCTACAATTCAATATCTATAACTTACTATCAAGAAAGAAAATGATTTCAAAAATAACTTTATTTCAAAACTATTCTGTTTTTTCAATATAATCTTCATTTTCAATCTGTTAATATATTTTATTTATTTTCTAACCATTTCTAAATGCTTAAAAAATTGAGTAACTAATTCCAATTACTCAAGGAATTAATTTTTATTCAAAATATAGAAAAATCCCGCGAATCGAAACCATTCGTGGGATTTTCTTACGAAGCATTTAAGTAAAATGCCATACTGATTAGTAGACACAAAGAGGTGAAAACGATTATTTTCGCTGATGAGTTAGTAAGGCAAGTTGCTAGCCCTCTCACTACACGTTACGACGGCAAAACCCACGAATCGATACCATTCGTGGGTTTTACCTAGTGAAGCGTTTAGGTAAACCGCCATAGCGGTTACCTATTATTAGATTACGACACTGAGTTTTACGACGGAAAGTTTTACGAATCGATAATATTCGTAAAACTTTACTAGTGGAGCGCCTAGCCAAGTTCCATAGAAACTTGGCGTTAGTTACTTAGATTGTTACACAATCAAGTAACTTTGGCGATTTACATCTTTTCTTCCAATTCTACATCTGGATACTTATCCGCAAACCAGCGGAGGGCAAAGTCATTTTCAAAGAGGAAGACTGGCTGGTCGAAGCGGTCCTTGGCCAAGATATTGCGGCTTGACGACATCCGTTCATCCAAGTCCTCAGGCTTGATCCAACGAACGGTCTTTTTACCCATTGGGCTCATGACTACTTCCGCATTGTATTCGCCCTCCATGCGGTGCTTAAAGACTTCAAACTGGAGTTGTCCGACAGCTCCTAGCATGTACTCACCAGTTTGGTAATTCTTGTAAAGCTGAATGGCTCCTTCTTGCACCAGTTGCTCAATCCCCTTATGGAAAGATTTTTGCTTCATGACGTTCTTAGCAGAAACTTTCATGAAAATCTCAGGGGTAAAGGTTGGCAGTGGTTCAAATTCAAACTTGTTTTTTCCAACCGTCAAGGTGTCTCCAACCTGATAAGTCCCCGTATCATAAACCCCGATGATATCACCTGCAACAGCATTGGTCACATTTTCACGACTTTCGGCCATAAACTGAGTGACATTAGAAAGCTTGGCAGTCTTACCAGTACGAGGCAGATTGACACTCATCCCTCGCTCAAACTCACCTGATACGATACGGACAAAGGCAATGCGGTCACGGTGACGAGGGTCCATGTTGGCTTGGATTTTAAAGACAAATCCTGAGAAATCCTTGTCATAAGGATCCACAATTTCGCCATCTGTTTTCTTGTGCCCATGTGGTTCTGGAGCAAACTTAAGGAAAGTCTCAAGGAAGGTCTGCACACCAAAGTTAGTGAGGGCTGATCCAAAGAATACCGGAGTCAAATCACCTGCAAGAATAGCTTCCTCTGAAAACTCATTTCCTGCTTCTTGCAACAGTTCGATATCGTCCTTAACCTGAGCGTAGAAAGGATTGCTTCCAAAGAGCTTATCCCCTTCTTCCAGACTGGCAAAACGTTCATCCCCTTTATAGAGCTCCAAGCGTTGGTTATAAAGGTCATACAAGCCTTCAAAGGCTTTCCCCATCCCGATTGGCCAGTTCATAGGATAGCTCGCAATACCTAGGACTTCTTCTAGTTCTTGCAAGAGGTCCAGTGGCTCACGACCGTCACGGTCCAGCTTGTTCATAAAGGTAAAGACTGGAATCCCACGGTGTTTGACAACCTCAAACAATTTCTTGGTTTGGGCCTCGATACCCTTGGCAGAGTCCACGACCATAACCGCAGCATCCACCGCCATCAAGGTACGATAAGTATCTTCTGAGAAATCCTCGTGTCCCGGTGTGTCGAGGATATTCACGCGCTTACCATCATAGTCAAATTGCATAACAGATGACGTGACCGAAATCCCACGTTGTTTCTCGATATCCATCCAGTCAGACTTGGCAAAAGTCCCTGTTTTCTTCCCTTTAACCGTACCAGCCTCACGAATCTCGCCCCCAAAGTAGAGCAACTGCTCAGTGATGGTTGTTTTCCCCGCGTCCGGGTGGGAGATGATGGCAAAGGTACGGCGTTTCTTTATTTCTTCTTGAATAGTCATAAGTTCTCTTTCTTTGATTTTCTATTTTTAGTTGTTTCAGTTGCTAAGAATAATTTTTACATTGGATTGTACTATTCCTTTCAACTCTCCATTATAGCGGATTTTGGGGAGTTTTTCAATTACTCATCCGATGAAAAGGCGAGCTAGAGCACAGATTGCACCTGATTTCTCTTTTTCCACCGTTTCTTGAACAAGATATCAAAAAGAACCAGAGCCAGTGAGAGGATGACAGACACAAGAAGGTATTTTAACCACAAGGGTGCATCTGGAATAAAAGGTGTCTTGTTTAACAAACCATAATTTCCACCCGTCACCTGATTAACCCCAACTAGAAAGAGATTGAGAATAAAGGTATAGGCCACAATCATATATTTCTTGAGCAAGGTCTTGTCATAGTGATTCATCAAGTAAACCAAGGAATTCACTAGAAGGGCATAGTGCCCAATCAAAAATGAAAAACTGGTGATATGGGGGAAATCATAGGGGTCAAAAACTGGGTAAACCAAGGCAAAGACCGCTCCACTTGCTCCTAAGAGGGCAAAATATTGCTTGCTCCGCCATTTATCTGGCAAGAAAACTACCGCAAACATGGCTAAACGGCAATGGTAAAATGGAAGGCTATTAGAAAATGGAATCCCAAAGCCAACATACCAACTATATAGGGCTAGTAACTGGAGGATCTGAATCCCCTTAAACAAGCGGACAAATTTCGGATTATTGTGATAAGCAAGTGCTCCATAAATACAAAGTACTAAAGTAAGCATCATGATCCCATACCAAAAGAGCGAAATGGGAGGAGGAACCGTCTGAGATCTGGTGATAAATTGATGGAACATATTTCTATCCTAACTTTTATTTTTTCTATTCTCTAGTTTAACCATTATAGCGAATTAAAAGCGATTTTTCAATTTCTATTTCTTTTCAGTTTGGCTCCCTTATTTATAGGAAAATATGGTAAAATAGAACAGACTAAAAATCATCATTTCACGAAAGGATGCAAGATGAAAATTACGCAAGAAGAGGTAACACACGTTGCCAATCTTTCAAAATTAAAATTCTCTGAAGAAGAAACTGCTGCCTTTGCGACAACCTTATCTAAAATTGTTGACATGGTTGAATTGCTGGGCGAAGTCGACACAACTGGTGTCGCACCTACTACAACCATGGCTGACCGCAAGACCGTACTCCGCCCTGATGTGGCCGAAGAAGGAACAGACCGTGACCGCTTGTTTAAAAATGTACCTGAAAAAGACAACTACTATATCAAGGTACCAGCTATCCTAGATGATGGAGGAGATGCCTAATGACTTTTAATAACAAAACTATTGAAGACTTGCACAACCTCCTTGTCTCTAAGGAAATTTCTGCAACTGAATTGACCCAAGCCACGCTTGAAGATATCAAATCTCGCGAGACAGCTATCAACGCTTTTGTGACCATCGCTGAAGAACAAGCTCTTGCACAAGCTAAAGCTATTGATGAAGCTGGAATTGACGCGGATAATGTCCTTTCAGGAATTCCACTGGCTGTTAAGGATAATATTTCTACTGACGGCATCCTCACAACTGCTGCCTCAAAAATGCTCTACAACTACGAGCCAATCTTTGATGCGACAGCCGTTGCCAATGCAAAATCTAAGGGAATGATCGTTGTTGGGAAAACCAATATGGACGAGTTTGCCATGGGTGGTTCTGGTGAGACTTCTCACTACGGTGCGACTAAAAATGCTTGGGACCACAGCAAGGTTCCTGGTGGATCATCAAGTGGTTCTGCTGCAGCTGTCGCTTCAGGTCAAGTCCGCTTGTCACTTGGTTCTGATACGGGTGGTTCTATCCGCCAACCTGCTGCCTTCAACGGGATCGTTGGCCTCAAACCAACCTACGGAACAGTTTCACGTTTCGGCCTCATTGCCTTCGGTAGCTCATTAGACCAGATTGGACCTTTTGCACCAACTGTTAAGGAAAATGCCCTCTTGCTTAATGCTATTGCCAGCGAAGATGCTAAAGACTCTACTTCTGCTCCTGTCCGCATTGCCGACTTTACTTCAAAAATCGGCCAAGACATCAAGGGCATGAAAATTGCTTTACCTAAGGAATACCTTGGTGAAGGGATTGACCCAGAGGTTAAGGAAACCATTCTGAATGCCGCTAAACACTTTGAAAAACTTGGTGCTATCGTCGAAGAAGTCAGCCTTCCTCACTCTAAATACGGTGTTGCCGTTTACTACATCATCGCTTCATCAGAAGCATCCTCAAACTTGCAACGCTTTGACGGTATCCGTTACGGCTATCGTGCAGAGGATGCGACCAACCTTGATGAAATCTATGTAAACAGCCGTAGCCAAGGTTTCGGTGAAGAGGTGAAACGCCGTATCATGTTAGGTACTTTCAGCCTTTCATCAGGTTACTACGATGCCTACTATAAGAAGGCTGGACAAGTTCGTACCCTTATCATCCAAGATTTCGAAAAAGTCTTTGCGGATTACGACTTGATTTTGGGACCAACTGCTCCTAGTGTTGCTTATGACTTGGATTCACTCAACCATAATCCAGTTGCTATGTACTTGGCTGACCTTTTAACAATTCCTGTCAACTTGGCTGGTCTCCCAGGAATTTCAATTCCTGCTGGATTTGCTCAAAGTCTACCAGTCGGTCTCCAATTGATCGGTCCTAAGTACTCTGAGGAAACCATTTACCAAGCTGCTGCTGCCTTTGAAGCAACAACAGACTACCACAAACAACAACCCGTGATTTTTGGAGGTGACAACTAATGAACTTTGAAACAGTCATTGGACTTGAAGTCCACGTAGAGCTCAACACCAATTCAAAAATCTTCTCACCTACTTCTGCCCACTTTGGAAATGACCAAAACGCCAACACTAACGTGATTGACTGGTCCTTCCCAGGAGTTCTGCCAGTTCTCAATAAAGGTGTTGTCGATGCCGGTATCAAGGCTGCTCTTGCCCTCAATATGGATATCCACAAAAAGATGCACTTTGACCGCAAGAACTACTTCTATCCTGATAATCCAAAAGCCTACCAAATTTCCCAGTTTGATGAGCCAATCGGCTACAACGGCTGGATTGAAGTGGAGCTAGAAGACGGTACGACCAAGAAAATCGGTATCGAACGCGCTCACTTGGAAGAAGACGCTGGTAAAAACACCCACGGTACAGATGGTTACTCTTATGTTGACCTCAACCGCCAAGGGGTGCCATTGATTGAGATTGTATCTGAAGCGGACATGCGTTCTCCTGAAGAAGCCTACGCTTATCTGACAGCCCTCAAGGAAGTTATCCAGTACGCTGGCATTTCTGACGTTAAGATGGAAGAAGGTTCGATGCGTGTGGATGCCAACATTTCGCTTCGCCCTTATGGTCAAGAGAAATTCGGTACCAAGACTGAGTTGAAAAACCTCAACTCCTTCTCTAACGTCCGTAAGGGGCTTGAATACGAAGTCCAACGCCAAGCTGAAATCCTTCGCTCAGGTGGTCAAATTCGCCAAGAAACACGCCGTTACGATGAAGCTAACAAGGCAACCATCCTCATGCGTGTCAAAGAAGGTGCTGCAGACTACCGCTACTTCCCAGAACCAGACCTACCACTCTTTGAAATCTCAGATGAGTGGATTGAGGAAATGCGTACAGAATTGCCAGAGTTTCCAAAAGAACGCCGTGCTCGCTACGTATCTGATCTTGGCTTGTCAGACTACGATGCTAGCCAGTTGACTGCAAACAAAGTCACTTCTGACTTCTTTGAAAAAGCTGTTGCCCTCGGTGGCGATGCCAAACAAGTCTCTAACTGGCTCCAAGGTGAAGTCGCTCAGTTCTTGAATGCTGAAGGCAAAACACTGGAACAAATCGAATTGACACCAGAAAACTTAGTAGAAATGATTGCCATCATCGAAGACGGCACGATCTCTTCTAAGATTGCCAAGAAAGTCTTTGTCCATCTTGCTAAAAATGGCGGTGGCGCGCGTGAATACGTGGAAAAAGCAGGTATGGTTCAAATCTCAGATCCTGAAATCTTGATCCCAATCATCCACCAAGTCTTTGCCGATAACGAAGCCGCAGTTGCCGACTTCAAATCAGGTAAACGCAACGCAGACAAGGCCTTCACAGGATTCCTTATGAAGGCAACCAAAGGACAAGCCAACCCACAAGTTGCCCTTAAACTGCTTGCACAGGAATTAGCGAAGTTGAAAGAAAGTGAGTAATTTACTCTTTATACACTTTTTTCTACTTTTAAGACGAGAATGAGACAAGGAGAATAAATGAACAAATTTTTACGATTGCTATTTGTCTTAGTCATCATCGCTATGTTAGGCGCTTCTATACTACAAATTTTCTTTCCATCGTACATGGGAAGCCACTCCGGGTACGGAATATCTGCTGGTTGGCAACGAGAAATTGGAATATGGAATTTAGCTGTATTGATTATTATTCTCGCTGTCAATATTAAATACGATTGGTTCTATCTACGAATCGCACTTCTTGCTCTCATTATTGGCGGAATTGGAATAGGAACAAATCACTTACTCAATTATATGGAGTATCACTCTCCTGTAAATGCTATCGGTGCTTTTGAAAATTACTTGCTAGCAATAGGGTGGATTGTGGGATGGCTCATCGAGCGCCATTCCATAAAGAAGCTAAATGCTAGTAAATAACACCTAGTATATCTTAGATTATTTTAAAGGTTATTAATAGTTTAATAATCATTCGAATTCAGAATTCTACCTTTCCAATCATATAGTTAGGAGACACATGAAAAAGTTTTATGCTCTTTTAATGACCTGTTTATTACTTATTTTTCTATCCGTGCCTCAAATCGTTGATGCGGGTGTCGGACATTCCAGAAGTGGAGGGAGTAGCCGCAGTAGCTCCAGAAGTAGCAGCCGCTCAAGTGGAGGTGGAAGTCGTTCTGGTGGCTCATCTTTCCACTACTACCGCTCTGGATATGGATCATCCTCTGACAGTTCTGCTAGCTCTCCCTATCTAGGATTTATGTTCATATTAGTCGGAGGAATCATACTAGTTGTTATCGTCAAATCCTTGCAGAATAAGTCTGGAGATTCGAATTCAACCTACACTAGTAATGATTATCAAACGCTCCATCGTCGAGTTGAACACAACACACTGGCCATTAGTCGTTTGAAATACGGAGATCCAAACTTTGACGCGGAAGCCTTCACATCTTGGGTTAAGGAAGTCTACCTTAAATTGCAGGTTGCCTGGACTGAAAAAAATTGGAACTCTGTCCGCGCTTTGGAAAGTACCAGTCTCTACTCTCAACATAGCACCCAACTCGAAGACCATATTCGAGCTAAAACAACCAATGTTTTAGAGAAAGTTTGTATCGAAAATGTTCGCATCAAGGAGTTCATTGAAAATCCTGACGGAAACGATACCTTAGTGGTAATCCTGTCATCTACCTTGCGGGACTATGTCATTGACGATGAGACTCGCTGTGTCCTTGAAGGAGACCCTAAAAAAGATCTCTTCACCGTGTATCAATTAAACTTTATCCGTCAACACGGTAGCCAAACGCAAGCAGTCAATCCAGACGAAGTTGTGAGCGACCACTGTCCAAACTGTGGCGCCCCATTGAAAATCTCTGCAGTTAGCGAGTGCGACTACTGTGGTGCCAATCTCTCTCGCAGTCCAAACCAATGGGTACTCGATACCTATGATGTTGTGGATGAAGACGAGCTTTATAATTAGGAGGAATTATGGGATTTATACGTGCAGCCTTATCAGCAGGCTTAAATAGTTTTAATGATAGTAAATTCAAGGAAGCCATTGTCCTTCCAGATAATGTCTCTGGCGACGCCTTGGCCGTCAAGGGACAATTACTCACAAAAGACCCAGATGGACGTTCTCGTCACAGCAATCAAAATACTGGACTCTTGTCGGATGGCAGTGTGGTTATCGTTCCCCAAGGCTATACCGCTCTTTTGGTAAACAACGGTACCTTCCTTGGTGAAGTTCTCGAAGCTGGTAGCCACGAATGGCAAGCTGGTGATAATGCCTGGCTCCTTGAAAAAGGTGGTTTAAAAGGCACTTGGGAAAACTTTAAAAACCGTTTCTCTTTTGGTGGACAAGTCATCACCCAACAGGAAATTATCTTTATCCGCATGCAACCTATTGCAGGTAATAAGTTCGGCACACAAAACGCGGTCGAATACTTCAGCGAACGTTACCAACAACTGCTTAACATCCGTTTCTATGGCTTGTTTGATGTAAAAATAGCAGACCCAGTCCTCTTCTACGTGAGTTCTGTTAGCCGTCAAATTACTGACGGACAGCCATTTACTCTCCAAGATGTAGCTCAAGGAACGCTCCGTCAAAATATCGCACCGAAAATCGCGATTGCCATTGCCAAATACACCAACGAAAACAAGGTTGATATCTATAGCCTCAATGCCAATCAAGATACCTTTAACGAACTCGCTAAACAAGAGGTCAACAAGGTTTGGACAGGTCTCTACGGGATTGAAGCAACCAACATCTTGCTTGAAGACCTCAGCTACGACCAAGAAAGTCTTGATATCGTTCGTAAACTTGATAGTGAGCTCGTGGCAATGAAGTACAACACGATTGAAATCGAAGAACGCCGTGCTCGCAACGAAGCGCTCATTGCTGCAGCTGCAAACGAAGGAAATGGCAATGGGATGAACATGTTTATGGGCATGAATCTTGGCCAAACTCTGGGTGGTCAACTAAGCCAACAAGTTCAAAATCAAGCACCGGCTCAAAACACTGGACAAACTGCCAGCAAGAATTTTTACATCGAAGTCGATGGAAAATACGTCCTCGTTACCAAAGACGAAGATGGAAATATCGTACCAGTCAACTAATTAAGCTCCTTCTGACATTTGAGTAATGTTGTCTTTTATGGTACAATAAAGAGTAAATTATTTTATTAAAGAGGTAAAAACATGATTGAAGCAAGTAAATTAAAGGCTGGTATGACCTTTGAAACAGCTGACGGAAAATTGATCCGCGTTTTGGAAGCTAGCCACCACAAACCAGGTAAAGGAAACACCATCATGCGTATGAAATTGCGTGATGTCCGTACTGGTTCTACATTTGACACAAGCTACCGTCCAGAGGAAAAATTTGAACAAGCCATCATCGAGACTGTCCCAGCTCAATACTTGTACAAAATGGATGACACAGCTTACTTCATGAATACAGAAACTTACGACCAATACGAAATCCCTGTAGTCAACGTTGAAAACGAATTGCTTTACATCCTTGAAAACTCAGATGTGAAGATCCAATTCTACGGAACTGAAGTGATTGGTGTCACAGTTCCTACTACTGTTGAATTGACAGTTGCAGAAACTCAACCATCTATTAAAGGTGCTACTGTTACAGGTTCTGGTAAACCAGCAACGATGGAAACTGGACTTGTCGTAAACGTTCCAGACTTCATCGAAGCAGGACAAAAACTCGTTATCAACACTGCAGAAGGAACTTACGTTTCTCGTGCCTAATCTCTAGAAAGAGGTCATTCTATGGGAATTGAAGAACAACTTGGCGAAATCGTTATCGCCCCACGTGTACTTGAAAAAATCATTGCTATTGCTACTGCAAAAGTAGAGGGTGTTCACTCTTTTTCAAACAAATCAGTATCTGACACCCTTTCAAAGCTTTCTCTCGGCCGTGGTGTTTATCTAAAAAACGTGGACGAAGAACTCACAGCAGATATCTATCTCTACCTTGAGTACGGAGTAAAAGTTCCTAAGGTAGCGGTTGCTATCCAGAAAGCTGTTAAAGATGCCGTCCGCAATATGGCTGATGTTGAACTCGCTGCTATCAATATCCACGTTGCAGGTATCGTTCCAGATAAAACACCAAAACCAGAATTGAAAGATCTATTTGACGAGGACTTCCTCAATGACTAGTCCACTATTAGAATCTAGACGCCAACTCCGTAAATGCGCTTTTCAAGCTCTCATGAGCCTTGAATTCGGTACGGATGTCGAAACTGCTTGTCGTTTCGCCTATACTCATGATCGTGAAGATACGGATGTGCAACTTCCAGCCTTTTTGACAGAGCTAGTTTCTGGTGTTCAGGCTAAAAGGGAAGAACTAGACAAGCAAATCACACAGCATTTAAAAACAGGTTGGACCATCGAGCGTTTAACGCTCGTGGAAAGAAACCTCCTTCGCTTGGGAGTCTTTGAAATCACTTCATTTGACACTCCACAGCTGGTTGCGGTTAATGAAGCTATCGAGCTTGCAAAGGACTTCTCAGATCAAAAATCTGCCCGTTTTATCAACGGACTGCTCAGCCAGTTTGTAACAGAAGAACAGTAAACAGAAAAAGTGTTTGACAAATATCAAACACTTTTTTCTTTGTCTCCACTATCTAAAAATCAAATAATAAATATAAAATAAGATCGACGGAGCATAGGGAATAACATTATAGAAACTATGACAAACAATAGTAAATCGAAGACTACCTGTAACTCGATAAGCGATTGCAAATAGAAGTCCGAGAATACTATAAATGAGGAGACTGATGGGATCACGATGGGATAGAACTAAGTGACTAAGCCCGAAGATGAAAGAAGACAAAATCACATCCAAATAAAACTCCGACTTCGGAAAGAAGGTATTCATAAAATATCCTCTATGAACTAGTTCCTCCAATATAGGGCCCAAAATGACAACTGAGATAAAAGAGAAGCAAGTCGTTAAAATAGTAGATTGCTCACTGAAGGATAGGACCGAAAGAAGGTCTTCAAAGATATAGTTATGATTAATGAAGCGACTAAACTGTAAGTAAAAAGCACTTAACAACTGACGGACAAAATAAGCAGCCACTAAACTAACTAAAAGGCAAAAGAATCTGGATTTCTTCGAGCCCTTTTTTTCAAAAATATAGAGCATTTTTTTCTTTTTTAGCCAATAGATAAATAGTCCTAAAAGAGCTAGTTGCTCTACTGCTACAATAATAGAATAGCCATCCATACCCCAGACAAACATCTTAGCCAGATAAAGACTACTGAAATCTAGTAGATAAATTGATAAAAATACCAGTAATGTATAGATTCCCAAATGACCTAGTTTTTTCATACTTACTCCAAAAAATTTTTGTTGACTTATTTTTATAGCATAAGTATCCCTTATTATATTAACAGCTGTTTATAAAAAAGTCAATTTTTTATCCTGAAGGGTACGACTATCAATAACATAAAAAAGCATCTCTCAATCTTACTATCAAATTAGAAAAAGTGTTTGACAATTATCAAATACTTTTTTCTTTTCCTCCTACTATCTAAAAAAGTGGTAATAGAAATAATTAGAAACAAAAATCCAGATGGGCTTTGCATAAATGAGAAAGTTGAAAAAACTATGGCACAGGATGGTAATTTTTAAGTTCTTTGTCCAACGGTAGACAAGAGCGAAAAAGAAACCAATAAGACTATAATATAAAAAACTAATTGGGTCTCGGTGAGATAGTATCAAATGACTAAGTCCAAAGATAAAGCCTGATAAGATGACATCTAAATAGTACTTTGACTTAGTAAAGAAGGTGTTCATAAGATACCCACGATCGAGCGTCTCTTCCAAAATAGGACCAATAACGACAGTTAAGATAAAACTAAGAACTGTAGATAGAAAAGTTGGTTGACCATTTGAAAGAACCAACGCAAAATAGACATCATGAATATTCCGATGATTAATCAAATGAGCAAAACGTTCCCAAAAATTACCGAGTACCTGATGAACCACATAAGTTGCAAATAAGTAGAAGACAAATGACCAGTTCCAGCTCTTTTTCTCAAAGATAAAGAGCATCTTTTTCTTTTTTAACCACCAAATTAATAGAAGGAAACTTCCCACTAATCCCATTGTTAAAATAAGAGAATAGACATCAGCTCCTAACCCTAAAATGATCGTCACATACAATCCAATTGTTTGTGGTAAATAGGTAGATAGTAAAATAATAAGCAAAAATATTCCAAATTGTCTTAGTTTCTTTGTGTTTCTCATCGTACTTTTTTTGAAAGATTATCCTGCTCTGAAGCCGTACTTCCAAGCATCTCTATAAGAATTAAGTGCCCCTTGCCCCATATAGGGAGCAAATTCTCTATAATATAACCATCTTCCCAAATAGCAAGACCGCCTGAAACTTGGTCTAAGCCTTCTGACGAAAGAACTGTAAATGTTTCTGTACCTGCCATTGCAAGTACATCCTTAAAATTAATTTTTGTAAGCTTACATCTACAGTATACATCTTTTTTGTCTATTTTATTGTCCATCTCTTCAACTGTCAATTTTTCAGCCTGAATGGTTGCTTTACCCATTGAAAAACAAGAAATTGATAAAAAAGATTTCTCTATCTTTCTATCAAATTAGAAAAAGTGTTTACCTTCCACTATCTAAAAAAATGATAATAGATATAATTGTAAACAAAAATCCAGATGGGTTTTGCATAAATGAGAAAGTTGAAAAAACTATGACACAGAATGGTGATTTTTAGATTCTTTGTCCAACGGTAGACAAGGGCATAGAAGAGACCGCCTAAACTATAAATAATCAAACTGATAGGATCTCGGTGAGTTAGGATCAAATGACTAAGTCCAAAGATAAGAGCAGATAGGATAACATCCAGATAGTACTTGGACTGGGGGAAAAAGGTATTCATAAAGTAGCCTCTATGAATCAGTTCCTCCAATATAGGTCCGACGACTACTGTTAAACTAAAACTGAGAACAGTTGATAAAAAAGTTGGTTGCCCATTGGAGTATAGAATCGAAAGAAGGTCTTGAAAGATATACTTATTATCAATTAGGTGATGAAACTGTAACTGAAAAGCATCCACTAATTGACGATCAAAATAAGTAGCCACTAGACCAACTACAAGGTAAAAGAATCTTGACTTCTTTGAACCCTTTTTTTCAAAAATATAGAGCATCTCTTTCTTTTTGAGCCAGTAGATAAATAATAGCAAAAGAGCTATTACTTCAGCTATTAAAAAGATAGAATAGCCATCTATCCCCCATCCTAAAAACTTAGTTAGATGCATAATCCCTAACTCTGGTAGGTAAATCGATAGAAATACCAGTGATGTATAGACTCCCAAATGCCCTAGTTTTTTCATTTTTACAAACTTCCTTAACTTCTTATTCCGCTATTCAACTTTTTCCCGTAATTTAGATTTCTAATTTCCTTTCGAGTTTGAAAATCATTTAAACATTACAAACTTCTATATCTAGTATAAATCATTTTTGACCAGTGTGTCATCCTTCTCCTCAACTGTCAATTTTTCATCCTGAATTGTATTTTTCCATAAAAAATGAGACCTTGCTAGTCTCATTTAGTCATTCTTAGTATTTTCTAAAGCGTTGGTAACGTTCTTCGAGTAGCTGTTCCAAGGCTGAGCCTTGCAAGCGATCAAGCTCTGCACGCAATTCATTTTTAACACGAGCTTGCAGTTCCTTACTGGAAAGACCTGCCTCTGAGATGACCTTATCTACGATTCCCATTTCTAGGAGTTCGTGTGAAGTGATTTTCATCAACTCTGCTGCTTCCATGGCACGACTTCCATCCTTCCAAAGGATAGAGGCAAAGCCTTCTGGACTGAGCACGGCATAGATCGAATTTTCCAGCATCCAGACACGGTCAGCAACGGCTAGTGCTAATGCACCTCCAGACCCTCCTTCACCGATAATAATCGCGATGATTGGAACCTTGAGGTCGCTCATTTCCATCAGGTTTCGAGCGATTGCTTCCCCTTGTCCACGTTCCTCAGCTCCAACACCTGGGTAAGCTCCAGCAGTGTTGATGAAGGTTACAACTGGACGGCCAAACTTTTCTGCCTGTTTCATCAGGCGCAAGGCCTTACGATAGCCTTCTGGATGTGGTTGCCCAAAATTTCGTTTGAGGTTATCATGAAGACTCTTCCCCTTTTGGATACCAACGACAGTTACTGCTTGGTCACCTAACCAACCAATCCCACCGATGACTGCACCATCATCACGAAAAGAGCGGTCTCCATGCAATTCGATAAATTCATCGAAGATTCCATTGGCAAAATCAAGTGCAGTCAAGCGACTCTGCTCGCGTGCCTCTCTGACTATTTTTGCAATATTCATCCGCGACTTCCTCCATGCAATCTCACTAATTTAGCAATTGTATCTGGTAGTTCTCTACGTTTGACAATTGCATCCACAAATCCATGTTCAAGCAGGAACTCTGCCTTTTGGAAGTCATCCGGCAAGGTCTCACGAACTGTATTTTCGATAACACGACGCCCTGCAAAACCAACCAAACTCTGGGGTTCTGCTAGGATAATGTCGCCCTCCATAGCAAAGGAAGCAGTTACTCCACCTGTTGTCGGATCCGTCAAAATAGTCAGGTAAAAAAGTCCTGCCTTGGAATGACATTGAACTGCCGCAGAAATCTTAGCCATCTGCATCAAGCTCATAATCCCTTCTTGCATACGGGCACCGCCAGAAGCTGTAAAAAGTACAACTGGCAACTTTTCAACTGTCGCATATTCAAACAAGCGCGTGATTTTTTCACCCACAACGGTTCCCATAGAAGCCATGATAAAGTTGGAATCCATGATCCCAAGAGCAACTTTTTGCCCCTTGATGCTAGCTGTACCAGTTAGTACTGCTTCATCCAAACCTGTCTTTTCACGCATTGTTGCAAGTTTTTTCTGGTAGCCAGGAAAGTTCAAGGGATCTTGAGTTTCAATTCCTGTAAACATCTCCACAAAGCTATCAGAATCAACTGTTAGAGCCAGGCGCTCTTGGGCTGAAATACGGAAAGTATAGCTACAATGGGGACAAATGCGCTCACTCCCAAGGTCCTTTTGATAAATGGTGTGCTTACATCCAGGACACTTGGAGAAGAGTTCATCAGGCACCTCTGGCTTGGCTTGTGGTGCCTGCCTTACGGATCGATTAGGATTGATCCGAATATACTTATCCTTTTTACTAAATAGAGCCATAAATCCCCCTTTTAGTTCTCATACTCTTTGAAAGTCTATTCTTTTTCTTGGTATTTTGGCAAGAAAGTTTCCATCAAGAAGGAAGTATCGTAGTCACCAGCGATAACTCGGCGGTCTGAAATCAGATCCAACTGGAAGTCTGCATTGGTTTGCACTCCTTCAATATCAAGTTCATAAAGTGCCCGTTGCATCTTCATAAGAGCATCAAAACGATTCTCCCCATGAACAATGATTTTAGCAATCATACTATCATAGTATGGGGGAATGGTATAACCTGGATAAACTGCTGAGTCCACGCGCAAGCCAACTCCACCACTTGGTAGATAGAGATTGGTAATTTTACCTGGGCTTGGAGCAAAGTTAAATGCTGGATTTTCTGCATTGATCCGGCACTCGATAGCATGACCTCGTAGGACAATATCTTCTTGTTTGAAAGGTAAAGGTTGCCCAGCAGCAATGCGAATCTGCTCTTTCACGATATCAACACCTGAAACAAACTCTGTGACTGGGTGTTCCACTTGCACACGAGTATTCATTTCCATGAAGTAGAAATTACCACTCGCTTCATCGAGAAGAAATTCAATCGTCCCTGCATTTTCATAGCCTACAGACTCTGCAGCTCGAACAGCCGCAGCACCAATTTCATGACGAAGGGTTTTGCCAATCGCAATGGATGGGCTTTCTTCTAAGACCTTTTGGTTATTCCGTTGGAGTGAACAGTCCCGTTCACCAAGATGGACAACATGACCCTCTTGGTCCGCAAGGATCTGAACCTCAATATGGCGAGCTGGATAGATCACACGCTCAAGATACATAGCGCCATTTCCAAAATTGGCCTTGGCTTCACTGGATGCTGTTTCAAAGGCTGCGACCAAGTCTTCTGCCTTTTCAACCTTACGAATCCCTTTTCCACCACCACCTGCCGATGCCTTAAGCATGACTGGATAGCCAATTTTTTCTGCAACTGCAAGCGCCTCTTCAGCCGTGTGAACTTCACCATCAGATCCTGGGATAACTGGAACCCCAGCCTTGATCATTTGCTCACGCGCATTGATCTTATCTCCCATGGTATCCATCACAGCACCAGAAGGGCCGATGAACTTAATTCCCACTTCATCACACATCGTGGCAAACTTGGAGTTTTCGCTAAGAAATCCAAAACCTGGATGGATGGCTTCTGCTTCTGTCAAGACTGCAGCAGACAAAATCGCATTGATATTGAGATAAGACTCTGTCGCCTTACCAGGTCCGATACAGATAGCTTCATCCGCTAGGAGGGTATGAAGAGCTTCCTTATCAGCAGTTGAATAAACTGCTACGGTTGCAATGCCCAATTCACGCGCAGCTCGAATAATGCGAACCGCAATCTCACCACGGTTAGCAATCAAAATTTTACGAAACATGGAGAACCTCCTTAGTTTCCAATTGCAAAGGTAAGAGTACCACTCGCTGCAAGCTTACCATCTACTTCAGCCTTTGCTTCAACCACAGCAATCGTACCACGACGTTTGACAAAAGTAGCCGTCATGACTAATTGGTCACCTGGTACAACTTGCTTCTTGAACTTAACCTTGTCCATGCCAGCGTAGAAGACCAGTTTCCCTTTATTTTCAGGTTTGGACAATTCCAAGACACCAGCAGTCTGAGCCAAGGCCTCCATAATCAGAACACCAGGCATAACTGGATATTGAGGAAAATGACCATTAAAGAAAGGTTCGTTGATCGTCACATTTTTAATGGCAACAATAGTATCTTCGCTCACTTCTAAGACACGATCCACTAGGAGCATAGGGTAGCGATGGGGTAGAGCTTCTTTAATTCCTTGAATATCGATCATTTGATACGTACCAATCCTTTACCGAACTCAACCATTTCTTCATTTGAAACGAGAATTTCTGTCACCACACCATCTTTAGGTGCAGGGATTTCATTCATGACTTTCATGGCTTCGATGATCACCAAAGTCTGACCTTTTTTAACACTGTCTCCGACTGTGACAAAGGCAGGTTTATCTGGTCCAGCAGCCAAGTAAGCCACCCCTACAAGTGGACTTTCAACGACATCACCCTCTGGAGCAACCGTCGTTTCAGCTGGTGCTGGAGCTTCTTCCACTGCACTCTCTACTGGAGCTGAAGGCGCAGAAACTACTGGACTTGCAGCTACTGCAGTTGGCACTGGAGCAACTTGAGCTGGTGCTTCAGAAGCCATTCTTGCTTCATTCTTACTGAACTGCAATTCGTCCGTTCCGTTTTTATAAGAAAATTCTCTCAAACTTGATTGGTCAAATTGAGCCATCAAGTCTTTGATCTCATTTAAATTCATAATTATTTATTCTCCCAACGTTTGAAAGCAAGAACCGCATTGTGTCCACCAAAACCAAAAGTGTTTGAAATAGCATAAGGTATTTCTTGCTCCAAGCCTTGTCCATAAACGACGTTCGCTTCGATATAGTCTGATAACTCACTTGTTCCAGCTGTCATTGGTACATAGTTATGACGCATGGCTTCGATGGTAGCGATGGCTTCTACTGCTCCTGCAGCACCAAGCAAGTGTCCTGTAAAGGACTTGGTTGAAGATACAGGTACTTCTTTACCAAGGACAGCTACGATCGCACCACTTTCTCCTTTTTCATTAGCAGGAGTTGAAGTTCCGTGGGCATTGACATAAGCCACTTGCTCTGGAGAAATTTCTGCTTCTTCCAAAGCCAACTTCATAGCCTTAATCGCACCTTGACCTTCTGGATGAGGTGAAGTCATATGGTAAGCATCACAGGTATTACCGTAGCCAACTACTTCAGCCAAGATAGTTGCACCACGTTTTTCAGCATGTTCAAGGCTTTCAAGAACCAACATCCCTGAACCTTCTCCCATAACAAAACCATTACGGTCTTTGTCAAATGGGATAGAAGCACGAGTTGGATCCTCTGTAGTTGATAGGGCAGTCAATGCTTGGAAACCAGCGATAGCAAAAGGAGTGATAGATGATTCTGATCCACCAACCAACATGACATCTTGGAAACCAAACTTGATAGAGCGGAAGGCATCCCCAATGGCATCGTTTGATGAGGCACAGGCTGTATTGATTGATTTACAGATACCGTTTGCTCCGAAACGCATGGCAACATTTCCTGAAGCCATATTTGGCAAGGCTTTTGGAAGTGTCATTGGTTTAACACGTTTTGGACCCTTTTCATGAAGACGGATAACCTGATCTTCGATTTCTTTAATTCCCCCAATACCAGAAGCCACGATGACACCAAAGCGATCTTTATCAATTGCTTCTACATCAAGATTTGCATTTGTCACCGCTTCTTGAGCCGCATACAAGGCATACAAAGAATAGTTGTCAAAACGGTTGGTATCTTTTTTGACAAAGTATTTATCAAATGGGAAATCTTGAACTTCTGCCGCATTGTGCACAGCAAATTCGCTGTGGTCAAACTTAGTGATTTCTCCAATTCCAATCTTCCCAGTTTGCAAACTGTTCCAAAATTCTTCTGGAGTATTTCCGATAGGAGAGGTCAATCCGTAACCTGTTACTACAACTCGATTTAGTTTCATCTGTCTTACCTATATCTTTCCTTATTTTTTACATGCTAAGTCCGCCATCAACAGCGAGAACTTGTCCAGTCAAATAATCCTGTCCAGCCAGGAACACTGTAGCATCTGCGATATGTTCTGCTTGTCCGAAATGTTTCATTGGGATTTGAGCCAATGTCGCTTCTTTGACCTTATCAGATAAAACAGCCGTCATATCTGATTCGATCATTCCTGGTGCAAGAGCATTTACGCGTACGTTGCGATTGGCAACTTCACGTGCAACTGACTTGGTAAAACCAATCAAACCTGCTTTAGAAGCTGCATAGTTGGCTTGTCCGATATTTCCCATCAAACCGACCACACTAGACATATTGATAATCGCTCCTTCACGCGCCTTGATCATCTGTTTCAAGACAGCTTGAGTCATGTTAAAGGCACCTGTCAAGTTGATCTTAAGCACTTTTTCAAAGTCTTCCTCGGTCATCTTGAGCATAAGCGTATCTTGAGTGATCCCAGCATTGTTGACCAAGACATCGACAGAACCGAGTTCTGCAATCGCTTGATCTATCATACGCTTGGCATCTGCAAAGTCTGAAACATCACCTGATATCGGTACTACTTTGACACCATAGTTTGAAAACTCAGCCAGCAATTCTTCTGAGATTGCTCCGCGACTATTCAAAACTACATTAGCGCCTAGTTGGGCAAATTTGTGAGCAATGGCAAGTCCGATACCACGACTTGAACCTGTTACAAAGACATTTTTGTTTGTAAGTTGCATTCTATCTCTCCTGTTTCCTGTTGTATTTTATGGGAGAAGGGATCATTAGTTTCCTAACAAAGCATCCAAGCTTGCTTGGTCTTCAACGTTAGCTAGCTGAGCTGTTTTATCGATTTTTTTGACAAAGCCTGATAGGACCTTTCCAGGTCCAATTTCAATAAAATTGGTTACCCCAGCATCCTGCATCACAGCAATACTTTCATAAAAACGAACAGGTTCTTTGACCTGACGCGTCAAAAGCTCTTGGATTCGATCTTTTTCCATAACAGTAGCTTCCGTATTGCCGACTAGTGGGCAAGTAAAGTCAGAGAAACTCACTCCCTCCAGAGCTCCAGCTAGTTGCTGACTGGCTGGCTCAAGAAGGGCTGTATGGAAAGGACCAGATACATTTAAAGGAATCAATCGTTTTGCTCCTGCTTCCTGCAAGAGTTCAACTGCGCGGTCAACCGCAGCCACCTCACCACCGATAACGATTTGGCTTGGGGTGTTGTAGTTAGCTGGAGTCACTACTCCAACTTTAGAGGCTGTCTCACAAGCTTCCTCAATCACTTCAACTGGAGTATTGAGAACCGCAACCATCTTCCCAGAGCCTGCAGGTGCAGCCTCTTCCATATAAGCACCGCGCTTAGCAACCAAGGCAACTGCATCCTCAAAGTCCAAGGCACCACTTGCTACAAGAGCAGAATATTCCCCAAGAGACAATCCTGCTACCATATCCGGCTGATAACCCTTTTCTTTCAATAGTCGGTAAATAGCAACCGAAGTCGCTAAAATAGCTGGCTGCGTATAGCGGGTCTGGTTTAACTTGGTTTCTTCCTTATCAATCAAGTCACGAAGGTCATACCCCAAAACCTGACTGGCTTGGTCAATTGTTTCCTTGACGATAGGGTAACGATCATAGAGATCACGCCCCATTCCTAGATACTGAGCACCTTGACCTGCAAATAGAAAGGCTGTTTTAGTCATTTCTTACAACTCCTGCCCAACGAGAGGCTTCTTCTTGAATTTTCTTGGCTGCGCCATAGTATAGATCTTTTAGGATTTCTTCGACAGTTTCCTCTTTAGAAACCAAACCAGCGATCTGACCTGCCATGACAGATCCACCTTCTACATCTCCATGAACAACGGCTTTAGCAAGAGCACCAGCTCCCATTTGTTCAAAGATTTCTAAATCTGGATTTTCTTGTTTAAAGGCATCCTTTTCAGCCTGCTCAAAGTCACGTGTTAACTGATTTTTAATGGCGCGAACAGCATGTCCAAAGTGTTGAGCGGAAATAGTTGTATCGATATCACGCGCTTTTAAGATTTTTTCCTTGTATTTTGGATGGGCGTTAGATTCCTTAGCTACTACGAAACGCGTACCAACTTGAACGGCCTCAGCACCAAGCATAAAGCCTGCAGCGACACCTTCACCATCCGCAATTCCTCCAGCTGCAATAACCGGAATTGAAACAGCGGCAGCAACTTGGCGAACCAAGGTCATCGTTGTTAATTTACCAATATGTCCACCGGCTTCCATTCCCTCTGCAATAACCGCATCTGCACCAATTTTTTCCATGCGTTTTGCCAAAGCAACACTTGGAACAACAGGGATGACAGTAATGCCTGCCTCGTGGAAACGAGACATATATTTACTTGGATTTCCAGCTCCTGTTGTTACTACCTTGACTCCTTCTTCGATCACAAGATCAACAATGTCATCAACAAATGGAGACAGGAGCATGATGTTAACACCAAAAGGTTTATCAGTCAGCGCTTTAATCTTATCAATATTTGCCTTCACGACCTCTTTCGGTGCATTTCCACCACCGATAATCCCTAAACCGCCAGCTTTAGAAACAGCTCCGGCCAAGTCGCCATCAGCAACCCAAGCCATTCCTCCTTGGAAGATAGGGTAATCAATGTTCAATAATTCTGTAATACGTGTTTTCATAGTGCCTCCATCAGTCCTTGCTTACGTAATAGTTCGATTAGTATATTATTTGAGTTTCAAACTATTACCTAAACAAGAGGGAGTGGGTTTCCCCTACTCCTTCTATATCTTATTCGCTCTTATTTTGTTTTCTCTTCAACGTAGGCAACCAAGTCACCAACAGTTTTCAAGTTATCTTCTGCTTCGATTTGGATATCAAAAGCATCTTCAATTTCAGAGATTACTTGGAACAAGTCCAATGAATCTGCATCCAAATCATCAAAAGTAGATTCAAGTGTTACTTCTGATGCATCTTTCCCAAGTTCTTCAACGATAATTTCTTGTACTTTTTCAAATACTGCCATGATAGGACTCCTTTAAAATATAAAAATTTATAACAATGTGTTCACCACATGATTACCTAGATTGTAAGAATGAGCGTGCCCCAGGTCAAGCCTCCACCGAAGCCTGATAAAAGAATCGTCTGGCTGCCGTCTACACGGATCAACCCCTGATCCACACACTCTGATAGTAAAATCGGGATGCTAGCCGCACTGGTATTCCCATACTCCATCATATTGGCTGGAAGTTTGTCTCGGTCAACGCCGATTTTTTTAGCCATCTTATCCAATATGCGAATATTGGCCTGATGAAGTAAGAGATAGTCCAAATCAGATGCCCCTACTGGACCTTCGTCAATGGTCTGCTTGATTGACCTAGCAACATCTCGAATCGCAAAATCAAAAACTGCTCGCCCATCCATCTTCAAAAATGCAGGAACTGCTTCTTGATTAGAGAAGGGGGAAGTCAAGGTCGTTTGCCCATAAGTTAAGCACTCGCTTCGAGCACCGTCGCTGTGTATACTCTCTGCAAGGAAGTGGCGGTTGTCACTTGTTTCCAAGAGAACTCCACCAGCACCGTCTCCAAAGAGCACAGCAGTCGATCGATCTGACCAGTCAACCGCCTTGGACAAGGTTTCAGCACCGATAACAATCCCTTTTTTGAACTGTCCAGATGTCAGAAACTTCTCAGCAGTTGAAAGTGCAAAAATAAAGCCACTGCAGGCAGCTGTGAGATCAAAAGCAAAGGCTCTGTTAGCACCAATATTGGCCTGAACTCGCGCTGCTGTAGAGGGCATCATTGAGTCAGGTGTGATCGTTGCTACAATGATAAAATCGATCTGCTCAGCTTTTATGCTCGCCTTAGCCAGTAAGCTTTTGGCAACTTCTGTCGCCAAATCACTCGTTGACTCCGTTTTTGAAATATGTCTTTGTTTAATTCCTGTACGACTTGAAATCCACTCATCGCTTGTATCCATGATTTGAGCCAAGTCTTGATTGGTGACCACTTGCTCGGGTACATAATGAGCAACCTGGCTTATTTTTGCAAAAGCCATTATTTCAAATCCTCCAAAAATTGATAAAGGTTAGTCAATCCTTTGCCCATAACATCCATTTCCTCAGGACTCATACCGTCGATAATTTTTTCAACCATGGCCTTGTGGAAACGTTTATGAAGGCGGTGGAGCAAACGACCTTTCTTTGTCAAATGTAGATAAACCACACGACGATCCTGTTCGGAACGAATTCGCTCAATATAACCCTTTCTTTCTAGGTTATTCAAGCTCGTCGTAACAGTTCCTAAGGTTACCATCAGTTCTTTGGAAACTTTGCTAGGCGTTGCCTCAGGAAACTTACCAATCACATCAATTGTGTGCATTTCCTTGATGGAGATGTCTTTGAATCGACTACCTCGCAAGCTAACCTCCTCAATCACAAGGACATTATTAAAAATGGATGTTAAATAATCATTTACTCGTTGGTAGTCCAAACTTTTTCCCTCCTCTTCAAAAAACTTTTACAATCAAAACATTTGATAGAGAAAGTATATCAAACTTCAAAAGATAGTGCAAGTATTTTTTTACTTTCCTGAAAATTTTGGTCGTCTTCTTTCTGAATGAGCGCGAACTCCTTCTTTAAAATCTTCGGTTTGAGCCAAGGATTCCTGCAACTTCAACTCTAATTCAGCATAATTTTGCCAATCCTTAAATTGGCTTTCCCAAACCAGCTTTTTAATCGCTGCATAGGAATTAGCTGAACCGCGTCTGAGTTTTTTTAGAACCTGGTCTCGTGTTTTTTCTAGCTTATCTACCTCACAGACTCGATAAACCACGCCCCACTCCAGAGCTTTCTCTGCTGTCAGGGCTTCTCCTGTCATGGCAAGCTGGGCTGCTCGTGTTACTCCTATACTACGACTTAGGAGATGAATACCTCCTGCATCAGGAGCCAAGCCAACCCCGACAAAGGCTTGAATGAACTTGGCCTTGTCTGTTGCTATACAAAAATCAACCGCTACAGCCATATTGGCTGCAGCTCCTGCAACGGCTCCATCTACTTCCATCAAAATTGGCTTGGGTATTTGCTTGATCTTATAGGAAATTGTATTAACTAACTCAGCAATTTTTGTCAGTGAAGGAATATCATCCTCATCCACCGCCCGCTTCATCTCGACCAAGTCTCCCCCCACTGAGAAAACTTTTCCGTTCGCGTTAATCAAGATATACTGTACTGCTTGGTCCTGCTCTGCCAAGGTCAAAGCTTCTAAGATTTCCTCACACATTGGGATGTGGAAACCATTTGCCACTTCAGGACGATTCAGAGTAATAATAGCTAGATCATCTACGATCTGGTATAGGATATAATTCATAGCTTCTCCTTTTGTATGATGATAAAATTATTTTATTATCAAAGTATACCTTTTTTTGGATAAAGGAACAAGAAAAAATCAATTAAAAGTGTCTCAGCCGATTATTTCACCTTCGTTTATGAATTTGAAAGAAATTTGACCATTTTATTTTTATCTTTTTATCGATTCCCAGAATAGATTAACATCTGCTTCTATAAAATAGGAAGATATTTTCTTCATTGAAAAATGCCCCTCTTTCTGCTATAATCGTATAAAATACTTACTTGAGGAGTCCTTATGAAGGTTGTAAAATTTGGCGGAAGCTCGCTTGCCTCTGCTGGTCAGTTAGAAAAAGTTTTAAACATCGTTAAAAGTGATAAAGAACGCCGTTTTGTAGTCGTTTCTGCACCCGGCAAACGCAATGCTGAAGATACCAAGGTAACTGATGCTTTGATTAAATACTATCGCGACTATGTGGCTGGAAATGACATCAGTGCTAGCCAAAGCTGGATCATTGACCGTTATGCCACTATGGTTAGTGAACTAGGGTTAAAACCTGCTGTTTTAGAAAAAATCTCTAAAAGTATTCGGGCCTTGGCAACTCTTCCTATAGAGGACAATGAATTTCTCTATGATACCTTCCTAGCGGCTGGAGAAAATAACAATGCCAAATTGATTGCAGCCTACTTTAACCAAAACGGTATCGATGCACGCTATGTTCACCCAAGAGAAGCTGGAATTGTTGTCACAAGTGAACCTGGAAACGCACGTATCATTCCATCTAGTTATGACAAGATTGAAGGCTTGGCTGATAGCAACGAAGTCCTTGTCATCCCTGGTTTCTTTGGTGTGACTAAAGAAAATCAAATCTGTACTTTTTCACGTGGAGGTTCAGATATCACAGGTTCTATCATTGCAGCAGGTGTTAAGGCTGATCTCTATGAGAACTTTACAGACGTAGATGGTATCTTTGCTGCCCATCCTGGTATTATCCACCAACCACACTCCATTCCTGAATTAACCTACCGTGAAATGCGTGAGTTGGCTTACGCTGGATTTTCAGTCCTTCATGACGAAGCCCTTCTTCCTGCCTACCGAGGAAAAATTCCTCTTGTCATCAAGAATACCAACAACCCTGATCACCCAGGAACGCGCATTGTTTTAGAACACAGTAGTGATAAATTCCCAGTAGTAGGGATTGCAGGTGATTCTGGCTTTGTCAGCATCAACATGTCAAAATATCTCATGAACCGTGAAGTCGGGTTTGGTCGCAAGGTTCTTCAAATCCTTGAGGACCTCAATATCGGTTGGGAACACATGCCTACAGGTATTGACGATCTTTCAATCATCCTCCGCTCTCGTGAATTAACTCCTATCAAAGAAGAAGAAATTCTACGTCAACTCGTTCAAAAGGCTGAAGTGGACCATGCTGAAATCGAACATGACCTCTCCATCATTATGATTGTCGGAGAAAAGATGAAGAGCCATATCGGGGTAACTGCTACTGCAACACGTGCTTTGTCTGAGAATAAAATCAACATCCAAATGATGTCCCAAGGTTCAAGTGAAGTTTCCATCATGTTTGTTGTCAATAAAGAGCAAGAAAAGGCAGCTATCAAGGCTCTCTACCATGCCTTTTTCGATGAAAGTAAGGAAGACTAAACATGGCCCAATCTCTCAATCAAGTCATTGACCTGCAAACCACTGGAACATCTTACCTCTCTATCTCGGGAAAGGTTGGAAAATTTCTAGTCGGGGACCAAGCCTTGGAGTTTTATCCTGATGTCAATGTCGAACAATATATCCAAATCCCCTGGTCTAGCATTCAGCAAATCGGAGCCAACGTAAGTGGTCGCAAGATCAGCCGCCACTTTGAAGTCTTCACTGATCAAGGAAAATTCCTCTTTGCTTCAAAAGACTCTGGTGCTATCCTCAAAATCGCTCGTGAAAAATTAGGAAACGACAAGGTTGTCAAACTTCCTACTTTGATTCAGACCATTGGTCAAAAATTTAAAAATCTATTTGCAAAAAAGTAGAAACTTTAGTATAATCATAGCAACGGATAAGTAGGTTATCTTCTTCTTTCAGAAAGTCTGCGGATGCTGCGAGCAGATAGGAGGGGTAAGTGAAATTCTACCGTTAGTAACAATTAAATACTCAATCAAGTGCACACCTGTGAAGTTGGATGGAACCGTGGCCCTGCCACTCCAACGCTTTGTCAGGTGTGCTTTTCTCATAAAGGAGTTCTTATGTTAGATATCAAACGTATTCGTACAGACTTTGATGCTGTCGCTGAAAAATTAGCTACACGTGGTGTAGATCCTGCTATCTTGAATGAGATGAAAGAAATCGATGCTAAACGTCGTGACATCTTGGTCAAGGTTGAAACTTTAAAAGCAGAACGTAACACAGTTTCAGCTGAGATTGCCCAAGCTAAGCGCAACAAGGAAAATGCCGATGACAAGATTGCTGCGATGCAAACCCTATCTGCTGAAGTCAAAGCCTTGGATGCTGAATTGGCAGACATCGATGCTAAATTGACAGAATTTACCACTACTCTTCCAAACATCCCTGCCGACAGCGTTCCTGTTGGGGCTGACGAAGATGACAATGTGGAAGTCCGTCGTTGGGGAACTCCACGTGAGTTTGACTTCGAGCCAAAAGCTCACTGGGATCTTGGTGAAGATTTGGGTATCCTTGACTGGGAACGTGGCGGTAAAGTAACGGGCGCTCGTTTCCTCTTCTATAAAGGACTTGGGGCTCGTTTGGAACGTGCTATCTACAACTTCATGTTGGATGAGCATGGTAAAGAAGGCTATACGGAAGTTATCACACCATACATGGTTAACCATGATTCTATGTTTGGTACCGGAAATTATCCAAAATTTAAGGATGATACTTTTGAATTGAAAGACACTAGTTATGTCCTCATTCCTACAGCTGAAGTGCCTTTGACAAATTACTACCGTGATGAAATCCTTGACGGTAAAGACCTACCAATCTACTTTACCGCTATGAGCCCTTCATTCCGTTCAGAGGCTGGTTCTGCTGGTCGTGATACACGTGGTTTGATTCGTCTGCACCAATTCCACAAGGTTGAAATGGTCAAATTTGCCAAACCAGAAGAATCTTATGAAGAATTGGAAAAAATGACAGCCAACGCTGAAAATATTCTTCAAAAACTCAACCTTCCATACCGTGTCGTTGCCCTCTCTACTGGGGACATGGGCTTCTCAGCTGCCAAGACTTATGACTTGGAAGTTTGGATTCCAGCCCAAAATACCTATCGTGAAATCTCAAGCTGTTCAAATACAGAAGATTTCCAAGCCCGTCGTGCCCAAATCCGTTACCGTGATGAAGCCGATGGCAAGGTGAAACTCCTTCACACCTTGAACGGTTCTGGACTTGCAGTTGGACGTACAGTGGCTGCCATTCTTGAAAACTATCAAAACGCAGATGGTTCTGTAACCATTCCAGAAGTACTTCGTCCATACATGGGTGGAGCTGAAGTTATCAAACCATAAAAATAAGGTTTAGCTATTTCTAGCTAGACCTTTTTTCGTAACCAAATCAGATAAGCACCCAATACAAAGAATAAAATAGTGAGGCATATAACAGTTTCAGCAAACACCAGATAATCCAGAAATGGAAGTTTCAAAATTCCCTGAGCCATCTTGAGCGAAGTAGCTGTGATAATGGTTGGGAAGGTTAGAGCTGAGAAGGCTGGTTGAAATCCTTGTTTTAAAATATTGGGTAGGCGAGTTAAAACAAAGAAAAAGAAGGATTGAGATGCCAAAATCATGACAATCAAGAGCCAAGTCGGTAGGCTTGCTCCTCCAACTCGAACTAGAGAAGCCAAGAGTAGGGAAAAGGGAGCACAGTAGATTCCTTCCTGTCCAAGCAAGGCCACTGGGAGTGGATCTTTCTTTAAATCACTATAAATAAGGGGATAGAGATAGAAGGTCAAGACAAAACCAAAACTCAAGGTCGCATAGGCAATTTCAATGATACCGACAAGAGGATAGGTCAAGGCTGCTACTGCTATCCCCACATAGAGTACCGTCCAGCTTGGAGTCGCATTGACCCTCCGACCTGGACAGGCAAATTTGATGGTAAAAGTCCCAATCAAAGCCAAATCCAAGAGAAATGAAAACCACCAGATCCCTTGTGCTACTATAGGAAGAGCAGGGAATACGCGAAAGACATAGGTCGATAAAATCATCCCAGCCATAGGAAAAGTGGCCATCCCAGATAAAAGAGGGGGCCTGGTCAATTCTTTCTTGGTTTCTTCCCAATTAAAAAGATGAACAACAAGAAAGAAAATCCACAACACTAGACCAGTCAGACTCAATAAATGCGACAGAACAGGCAAAGTATCTGCAATCAGATTTCCTGCACCTGCTAAACCTAATAAACAGCCAGAGAATACTAAGGGGAGCTTTTTCATCCGAGCCTCCAATAATCATGTTATTATTAGTATAGCATAAAAGCGCTTAAAATAGCATAGAAAAATGAAGACTGGATTGCTCAGTCTTCATTTTTTCTTTCTGATTTGAACTAGGCATAAGGTTGCAATTCTGGATTAATTGGCGTATTGGCTAGGTTGTTTGCATAGTTACAAAGGCTAGCAAGACTAACACCGAGAACCACATCCAAGGCATTTTGTTGCGTGTAACCAGCTTGCAAAAATTCAGCCAAGGCTTCATCTCCTACACGCCCTTTGGTATTGATGACCGCCAAGGTAAACTTAGCTAGAGTATCTAGTTTTGGATCTGTTTCAATCGGAGTGCGGTTGCGAAGGGCTTGGAGAAGATCATCATTCATCTGGATTTGTTTGATTGAAAAGGCAGTATGTCCAGCCACGCAGAAAGCGCAACCATTGGTTACGGCTGCCGTGATTTGCACTACTTCACGCTCTACTGGTGTTAAGCTATTGCGACGGTTGATGGCTCCGACAGTTCGGTAGGCTTCAAGCGCGGTAGGAGCGTTAGCCAAGAGACCGATTAGGTTGGGAATATAGCCATTGTTATCTTTTTGTACTGTTTCAAGAACTTCTTTCACTTCTGCTGGTGCTGATTCTACTGTGTGGATGGTAAATGTTGTCATAAGAAACCTCTTTTCATTTTATTGTCATTTAGTCTATCATAGAATTTCCCCCTTGGATAATATATATTTTCAATCGCCTTGATAGGAAATGTCTATGAAATGAAAAAATCACACTAAAAGTGTGATTGGATTAGTTCTTAAAATACTTCTTAGTCTCAGCAATGACGACTGGCGACAAGACCAAAAGGGCAATCAAGTTAGGTAATGCCATCAAGGCATTGACGATATCTGCAATAATCCAGACCATGTCCAATTCGATAAATCCTCCCAACAGGACCATGACTACAAAGACTACACGGTAAAGCCAGATAAAGCGGACACCAAAGAGAAACTCAAAACAGCGCTCTCCGTAGTAGTTCCATCCGAGAATCGTCGTAAAGGCAAAGAGTACAAGGAAGATGGTCAAAAGAGCTGGTCCAAAGTGTGAAAAAACTGTTGAAAAGGCGGACTGGGTCAAGGCAACTCCATTCAAATCACCACTCCAAACCCCAGTTACTAAGATTGTTAGACCTGTCAGAGTGCAGATAATCAAAGTATCAATAAAGGTTCCTGTCATGGAAATCAAGCCTTGCTCGACAGGCTCATTTGTCTTAGCTGCAGCCGCTGCAATGGGAGCTGAACCAAGACCAGATTCGTTAGAAAAGACTCCTCGCGCCACACCATTTTGGATAGCCATCCGAATGCTGGCACCTGCAAAACCACCTACCGCAGCAGCTGGACTAAAGGCTGAAGTAAAGATGAGGGCAAATGTAGCAGGGATTTTCTCGATATTAAAGAGAATAACTGTAAGAGTTCCCAGAATATAGACAATAGCCATAAAAGGAACCACTGCTGTCGAAACTTTTGAAATGGATTTGAGGCCACCAAAGACGGCAATCCCTACAAAAATGGATAAAATCAGAGCCGTGATAGCTGGATCAACTTGGGCTGTATTTTGAATGGATTCTGTAATCGAATTGACTTGGGTAAAGGTACCAATCCCTAGAAGGGCTACCAATACACCCGCTAGTGCAAAGAAGATAGCAAGTGGACGCCACTTTTCTCCCATCCCCAAAAGGATGTAATGCATGGGTCCTCCAGCTACAGCTCCATTTGCATCCTTTGTGCGATATTTTATGGCTAGCAAGCCTTCAGCATACTTGGTCGCCATCCCAAAGAAGGCTGCCATCCACATCCAAAAGAGGGCTCCTGGTCCTCCAACCTTAATGGCTGTTGCGACCCCGATGATATTTCCCGTACCAACGGTGGCTGCTAGAGCCGTACAGAGAGCAGCAAAGCTCGACACATCGCCATGTCCCTTGTCCTTGATAAAGATCAACTGAAAGGCCTTTGGGAGACGAGCCACCTGCAAAAGTCCTAGTCGGATAGTCAAATAGATACCCGTTCCGACCAATAAGATCAAGAGGGGAGGCCCCCAAACGAAAGCATCAAGCGCTTTTAGCAATTCTAACATATCCTTCTCCTATCTTTCAACCCCAAAAGAAAGAGCACATGCAAGATACATGTACTCTGGAATGCTTAGATAAATGCCAAAAAGCGGTCTATCCTAGCTCTGTCCTTTTACCTGAGAGTTTGAGCAGTTGCCTGCCTTGCCCCTTCGGTGCCTTTACGGTCTCTCCAGAGTTCCGTCCATTTACAGTCATGGAAAACAAACCTTTCTCCACTTCTATTAAACTTCATTCGGTGTTGGTATTTTATTTTTTATTATTCTACAAGAAAAGTTAGCCCTTGTCAATATATTCTATGAAATTTTTTGACTTTTCACTTCTTTTTTCAGAAAGAGTGAATCCTTCTTCTCTCTATCCTTTAAAGGTTACAATGGTGGCGCCACTGCCTCCAGCATTTTGTGGAGCATAGCCGAAACTCTTGACATGCTTGTTTCTTTGCAGGTATTTGGTGACGCCCTCACGGATGACTCCCGTACCGATACCGTGGATGATGTCGACTTGCGCCATGTTATTGAGCAGGGCTTGGTCGATAAAGGCGTCCAGCTCATTCATGGCCTCTTCGTACCGTTTGCCACGAAGATCCAGTCTGGCTTGTGGGCCACGACCAGATGCACGTTTCACGACATTGACTTGTTTTTTCTTGACTGGGGCTTCTTGCTGGGCCTGAACAAGGTCAAATTCTTTCTCTTCCAAGGTCATCTTGATCAAACCAACTTGGGCTTCCCAACGGCCGTCCTTAAGTTGATTGGTCAAGGTTCCACGCTGACCATAACTGAGAACAATGATATCATCCCCAACCTTTGGAGCTCGTTTTTTCTTGGCCTTTTGAAGGACCTTGTTTTTAGACAAGTCGACTTTTTCAGGAGCCAGTTTTTTCAGCTCAGCCTTGGCTTCAATGATTTCGTGGGGTTTGAGTTGAGACTTACTGTGAAGGTTCTTGAGAATCTGGTCACTCTCATTTAGAGCGAGTTCCACAATTTCAGCAGCTTGTTCACGCGCCTTGTTGAGCTCAGTTTCCTTCTCGCGATTGAGTTCGTTGTAAAGTTTTTTGAGTGCTCGGTTCATCTTGAGGTTTTCTTGCTCCACCTCACGGATATTGTCCAAGCGTTTGCGACTTTCAAGCGTTTGCTCTTCTAATTGCTCAATGATACGGTTGACATCATTATCTTGATTGACCTGCTGGCTGGCATCTCCTACGATGACATCTGACAAGCCCAGACGTTTTGCAATTTCAAAGGCATTGCTTCGACCAGGAACTCCCTGCATAAAGCGATAGGTCGGACGCAGGCTGGCTGTATCAAACTCCATACTGGCATTTTGCACAAAGGCTGTTTCGATACCGTAGGCCTTGAGCTCTGGATAGTGGGTCGTCGCCATAGTCTTGACCTGACGCAGACGAAGATCCTCCAGAATAGCCATAGCAAGGGCTGCTCCTTCCTGCGGATCGGTACCTGCCCCAAGCTCATCTAGTAACAAGAGCGAGTGCTGATTGACCTTGCCAAGAATATCTACGATATTGGTCATGTGGCTGGAGAAGGTAGACAAGCTTTGTTCGATAGACTGCTCATCGCCAATATCCGCGAAGATTTCCTCGAAAATACCGACACGGCTCCCCTTGTCAGCTAGAATGGGCAATCCAGATTGGGCCATGAGTTGAGTCAAGCCCAGAGTTTTGAGCATGATGGTCTTCCCACCAGTATTGGGACCTGTAATGACAATGGCTGTTAATTCCTTACCAAAGTGTACATCGTTTGCAACAGCATTTTTGACCAAAGGATGGCGAACATGAAGGAGTTGAATCTCTTGATTCTCTGAAAGTTGAGGAACGACTGCTTGTCTTTCTTGGATGAAACGTACCTTGGCACGAATCAGATCCAGATGGCCGATGATCCAAGCGTCATTAGCAACCTCAGCAGCATGAGGACGAACCCGTTCCGATAGTTCCTGCAGGATGCGAATCATCTCATAGCGTTCGTCAGCTCGCAGACTAGCGATTTCTTCGCTCAGTTTCACGACCTCACGTGGCTCGATGTAGACCGTGTTTCCACTGGCAGAGATGTCATGGACAACACCTGCAATCTTATTGCGATAGGTGTTCTTTACTGGTAAAACTTGACGGCCATTTCTGCTAGCGATAATACCTTCCGTCAACATCTGAGATTTTTGTTTAAGTAAGTCTTGCAAGACATCTCGAACTTGACTCTCGCTATCATGGATTTTCCGACGGATGCGTGCTAGCTCTTCACTGGCGAAATTTTCGATAAATCCTGCATCATTTAGAGCTTGGAGACTTCCTTGCAAGTGTGGAAACTCATGCAGTTTTTCAAACCATCTCGCCAACTGCTCCAAGCGTACGTTTTCGAGATTGGTATAAAAGCCTTGCAACTCTCTGCTAGCCAGCAAGACCCGTTTGAGGAGCAGGAACTCCCCGATATTGAGGTCTGCTCCCATCTCCAGACGCTTACAAACCGCTGATATCTCACGCGTCGCTAGGATGGTAAAGTGAGGTTGCTCCACAAATAGAGCTTGCATTTCCTCCATCTCTGTAAAGGCTTGTTTGATCTTATCCACCTTAGCAGTTGGAGCCAAGCCTTTTAGCTCCTCTAATCCTTGTTCTGTCAAGAGATGCGGTTCAAACAAGGCTTTGATTTTATTAAATTCTAAGGTTTCTAGTATTTTTGTATTCATATTTTTTCCTTGTATACTGGTTTACAAGATTATAGCAACTAGAGGTTTTGACCTAGTCGTCCAATCTGTAAACAAAGGGCTAGGAAAAATCCCGCCCTTTTTATCCGATTAAATTTGTCACCCAGAGTTGTTTGATAAGGTTTGTCGTAAAAGGGACACTTTGGATGATGTGTTTGGCTACTGTACTTTTTTCGAGTGAATTTTGAATGACTGCCAGAGGCACTGTTGCAAGGATGGTCAAAGCCATTTGCAAGACAAATAAGGTTACCAATAGAGACAAAAGGCCTGATCCGATACGCAACCATTTGACATCAAGCTTTTTAGTTGGAATCAAGTGCAGGAACAAACCGATAAAACGTCCGATAGTGTAGCAAATACCAAAAACTAAAAGATAGGCTAGACCCGCATAAAAGACCTTGTCTAGATGAAACAGCTGGTCTGAAGGGAAGAAAAAGGTGCCCTGACCTTCCTGAGGATTGGCATAAGGGACAAGCAAGTGAAAGTGGTCGCCCAGTGATTTATAAAACTGTCCCGCAACAAAGGCTGAAATCACTGCAACGAGGAAATAATAAACTTGCAGCACCAAACCTCTTCGGTAGCCGATGTAAAAGCCCCAAGCAAGAACCAATAAGAGTAGGATTGAAATCATAGGGAGTCCTCAATCTTGCTCTGTTCTTGTTTGACAGCAATTAACTTGTGGCGAAGTTCTAACAACTCTTGCTCCTTGTCATCAAATTCAATCTCACGGTTGAGTTGTGTAGACAGACAATTGACCGCTAAAAGAAGCGCAATGGTTTCATCATCCGCCCCAGGCATTTGTTCTTTAATTGCTTGGTATTTTTCAGTCGCAACCTTGGCAATTTCCTCCATAAAGAGGTTGTCATGCTCAGTTGTCAAGGTTAATGTCTTTTTCCCGAATGTAAACTTATATCGATTTAGATTTGCCATAAAATTCACCTCACGATATTATACCAAATTTCGCTAACTTTGTCAGTTTTTACCAATTCTCCTGCTTTTGTGGTACAATAGAGACTATGGCAAGTATCACACTCACACCCAGTGAACAGGAAATTCAGAGCTTTTTAAGTCAGTATCAGAAGGCTCTCAGTCCTAGTAAAAATCCCTATATCCGCTATTTTTTGCGCTTTCCTCAGGCAACGGTTTCCATCTATACTTCTGGAAAAGTCCTCCTGCAGGGCGAAGCTGCTGAGCAGTACGCCGGTTTCTTTGGCTATCAGGTTGTAGAGGAAACCAGTGGTCAAGATTTTCCTATGATTGGGACCGATGAGGTGGGAAATGGTTCCTACTTTGGTGGGTTGGCTGTCGTGGCTTCCTTCGTAACACCTGACCAGCATGACTTCTTGCGAAAACTGGGTGTGGGGGATTCTAAGACTCTGACAGACCAAAAGATTCGTCAGATTGCCCCAATCCTCAAGGAAAAAATCCAGCACCAAGCGCTCCTCCTTTCACCTAGCAAGTACAATGAAGTTATCGGTGAGCGTTACAATGCTGTTTCTGTAAAGGTTGCCCTTCACAATCAGGCTATCTTTCTTCTCCTTCAAAAAGGAGTCCAGCCAGAAAAAATCGTGATTGACGCTTTTACAAGTCCTAAAAACTATAACAAGTACTTGGCGCAAGAAGCCAACCGTTTTCCAAACAAAATTAGCTTAGAAGAAAAAGCCGAGGGAAAATACCTGGCTGTTGCAGTTAGCTCCATCATCGCTCGTGACCTCTTCCTCGAAAACTTGGAAAATCTTGGACGAGAACTGGGCTACCAACTGCCAAGTGGCGCTGGAACTGCATCTGATAAGGTTGCAAGCAAAATCCTTCAAGCCTATGGCATGAAAGGACTTCGTTTCTGTGCCAAACTGCATTTTAAAAATACTGAAAAAGCCAAAAAACTTCTAGAAAGGTAAATTATGAATTCGTTTAAAACATTTCTAAAAGAATGGGGAGTTTTCTTCCTGATTATCGCACTGGTCGGTCTTAGCCGTATCTTTCTTTGGAGCAATGTCCGTGTAGAAGGACACTCGATGGACCCTACTCTAGCCGACGGAGAAGTTCTCTTCGTTGTTAAACACCTCCCAATTGACCGCTTCGACATTGTGGTTGCGCATGAGGAAGAAGGAAATAAAGACATTGTCAAAAGGGTCATCGGTATGCCCGGAGATACCATCCGCTACGAAAATGACAAACTCTTTATCAACGATAAAGAAACGGATGAACCCTACCTAGCTGAATACCTCAACTTGTTCAAAACAGAAAAGTTGCAAAATACCTATACTGGCAAAGGATTTGAAGGCAATAAGGGAGTTTACTTTAGAGAACTTGCTCAAAAAGCACAAGCCTTTACGGTCGATGTCAATTCCAATACCAGCTTCAGCTTTACTGTCCCTCAAGGAGAGTACCTTCTCCTTGGTGATGATCGTCTAGTCTCTAGCGACAGCCGCCATGTTGGTACCTTCAAGGCCAGCGAAATCAAAGGCGAAGCAAAATTCCGTTTCTGGCCACTTAACCGTATCGGAACATTTTAAGATAAGGAAGAGGCCGAGAATGCTAAGTCTCAGTCTCTTTTTCTATTGCGAGAAGAAGGACTTTTAGTCTTCTAGCTTGTTGAAAGAAGCTAAGGATCCAACTCTCATGAACTCATGTAAAGGAAACCTATGGAAGTTTATTTTTCAGGCACCATTGAACGGATTATTTTTGAAAATCCCAGTAATTTTTATCGCATTCTCCTCCTAGATATCGAAGATACCAACGCAGAGGACTTTGACGATTTTGAAATCATCGTCACCGGAACCATGGCGGACGTGATTGAAGGGGAAGACTACACTTTTTGGGGGCAAATCGTTCAGCACTCCAAGTATGGGGAACAGCTTCAGATCAGCCGTTATGAGCGGGCAAAACCCACTAGCAAGGGCCTTGTCAAGTACTTTTCTAGCAGTCATTTCAAGGGGATTGGTCTCAAAACGGCCCAAAAAATCGTTGATAGCTATGGTGACAATACCATTGACGAAATTCTGGAACATCCTGAAAAGCTAGAAGGTATCTCAGGACTCTCTGCCAAAAACCGTGAGGCTTTTGTTTCCACTCTTCGTCTTAACTACGGAACGGAGATGGTCTTGGCAAAACTAGCTAACTACGGCATTCCCAATAAACTGGCCTTTCAGATTCAAGACTTTTACAAGGAAGAAACGCTGGATATTGTCGAAAACTACCCCTACCAACTGGTCGAAGATATCAAGGGTTTGGGCTTTACCATTGCTGACCAATTAGCTGCCGAACTAGGCATCGAAAGCAAAGCTCCCGAACGCTTCCGTGCTGGCCTTGTCCACAGTCTTTTTCAGGGATGTATGGATACGGGCGATACCTATATGGAAGCCCGAGATTTGCTGGAACAAACCCTGACTCTCCTAGAGTCTTCCCGTCCCGTGGAACTCGATCCCAGCCAAGTCGCCCAGGAATTATCTCATCTGATCGAAGAAGACAAGGTTCAGCAGATTGATACTAAAATCTTTGATAACAGCCTCTTTTTCGCTGAAGAAGGCATTCGCAGTCACTTGGTTCGTATCCTCGAAAAAGGAAAGCAGAAAAGCCAGGATCTAGAAACCATTCAAAAGCATATCGCCAGTGTTGAGGAAGAGCTGGGCATCCAATACGATACCATTCAAAAACAGGCTATCTGCGACGCTATCCAGAACAAGGTCTTTATCCTGACAGGTGGGCCTGGTACAGGTAAGACGACTGTTATCAATGGAATTATCGCTGTTTATGCCCTTTTAGAAGGGCTTGATCTCAGGAAGAAAAGCAACCTGCCGATTCTTCTCGCTGCTCCAACTGGTCGAGCGGCTCGGCGCATGAATGAATTAACAGGTTTGCCTAGCGCGACCATACACCGTCATTTGGGGATGACAGGAGACGATGATACCAGTCATCTGGAAGATTATCTGGATGTCGACTTCATCATCGTGGATGAGTTTTCTATGGTGGACACTTGGCTAGCTAACCAACTCTTCTCCAACATCTCTTCTAACAGCAAAATTCTCATCGTGGGAGACAGTGACCAGTTGCCTTCTGTCAGTCCTGGACAAGTCCTTGCAGACCTGCTCCAGATACCCCTGATTCCGCAGACCCGCTTGGAACGGATTTACCGTCAGAGTGAAGAATCAACTATCGTTACCTTGGCGAGTCAGATTCGACAAGGCATCTTGCCAGCTGACTTTACCCAGAAAAAGGCAGACCGCTCCTACTTTGAAATTGCTAGTGGTCATATCCCAGCTACGATTGAGAAAATTCTTGGTGCTGCCCTCAGAAGTGGCATTTCGGCTCGAGATATTCAGGTGCTAGCGCCTATGTATCGAGGTACTGCTGGTATTGACGCCATCAACCAACTCATGCAAGACCTGCTCAATCCTCAGCAAAAGGGACAAGTTAGCTTTGAAGCAACTCAGTGTCACTATCGAACAGGGGACAAGGTTATTCACCTAGTCAACGACGCTGAAGTTAATGTCTTTAACGGAGATCTAGGCTACATCACAGACCTGATTCCTGGAAAATACACCGAGTCCAAACAAGACGAGATTGTCATTGATTTTGATGGCAATGAGGTCATCTATCCACGCAACGAATGGTACAAGATCCGTCTGGCCTATGCCATGAGTATCCACAAGTCTCAAGGAAGTGAGTTTCCCGTTGTCATCCTGCCCATCACCAGTGCTAGCAAGCGCATGCTGGAGCGAAATCTCATCTACACAGCTATCACACGGGCCAAGAGCAAGCTCATCCTTCTCGGCGAATTACAGGCCTTTGACTATGCAGTTAAGCATATCGGGACTGCCCGCAAGACCTATCTGGTTGAGCGCTTTCAGGACCTGATAGAAAGAACTGGCCAAACCAACCCAGCCCCTAGCGAAACGATAAATCAAGAAGAGTCTCCTCTATCCCACATCCTCACCGAGGAAAACTGGTCTAGCATCCCAGCCATGATTGGGATTACAGATACAGATCTCAAAGAGATTTTTGGAAAATAGTGCAACAGAAAGCCCACCTAGTCAGGTGGGCTTTTTCTCTTTTAAGATTATTTTACTGTTGCAGTGCTTGTGATCAATTCAACTGCTTTTTTGATAGTGATATCGTGTTTCAACATATCAGCTGAAAGCAAGTTTTGTACTTGTGCAACTTCCATATTGTAGTCTGCTGCCAATTGCTCAATTTCTTTTTGGATTTCTTCTTCTGAAGCATCAAATCCTTCAGCTTTGGCAACTGCTTCGATAACAAGGTTAGTCTTCGTACGTGACTCAGCTTCTGCTTCGTATTGTTTGTGAAGGTCTTCTTGAGTAGTTCCTGTGATTTGGAAGTACATGTCAGGGTTGATACCTTGGCGTTGCAAGTTTCCAAGGAATTCATTTACTGAACGGTGAACTTCTTCGTGGATCATTTCTTCTGGAAGTTCTACGATTTCAGCGTTTTCTACAGCTTTATCGATTGCTGCGCCTTCAAGGGCATCTTTGTATGCTTCTTCTTTCGCAGCAGTCAATTCTTTGCGGTATTTTTCTTTCAATTCGTCAAGAGTTTCCACTTCTTCGTCGATGTCTTTTGCAAGTTCATCATCAAGAGCTGGAACTTCTTTAGCTTTTACTTCGTGGATAGTTGTTACGAATTTAGCTTCTTTACCTGCAAGGTCTTCTGCTTGGTAGTCTTCTGGGAATGTTACGATAACATCAACAGTTTCGCCAGCTGAGTGTCCAACCAATTGGTCTTCAAAACCAGGGATGAATTGACCTGATCCAAGTCCAAGTGAGAAGTTTTCACCTTTTCCACCGTCAAATTCAACACCGTCGATAGAACCAACGAAGTCAATCACAACAGTGTCGCCATTTTCAGCAGCACCTTCTTTGATAACCAACTCAGCCAAGTTGTTGCGTTCGCGTTCGATACGTTCTTCAACGTCAGCGTCTGTTACTTCTTTTTCTACATCTACTGATACTTCAAGGTTTTTGTAGTCACCCAATTTCACTTCAGGTTTTGTCACGACTTCAGCTGTGATAACCCAGTCTTGACCTTTTTCCATTGAAGTCACGTCAATTTTTGGTTGCGCAACGACTTCAAGACCAGCTTCTTTTACTGCAGCTTCATAAGCATTTGGCAAAAGTGCGTTCATTGCATCTTGATAAAGAGCTTCTTCACCAAATTTTTGGTCGAAGATAGGGCGTGGAAGGTGACCTTTACGGAAACCTGGGACGTTAAGAGTTTTCTTTACTGAGTTAAATACACGGTCCAATTCTGGTTTGATTTGGTCTTGAGAGATTGTGAAAGTCAAGACACCACGGTTTGTTTCTTTGTTTTCAAATGATACAGACATTCTGTCATTTCTCCTTAAAATTTTTAATACAGTCCATTATACCATATGATAGCGACTTTTTTCAAGTAATGAATGCGCTTTTCAATAGTGCTAGAGGTACTTGCTCGCTTCCTTGATACTAAGTTCAGCCATTCGTTTCCTATTTTTTTCAATAAAACGTGCTACCCATTCGGGATTGGTTTTAGAGTAGTCTCTTAGAGCCCAGCCGATGGCTTTGTTGATAAAAAATTCTGTCTGGTCCAGATTGTTGACCAGGATCTTTTCCATCAGTTGGACATTCGTTTTCTCTTTTCTTAACAACTGGTGGTCAATAGCGACTCGTCTCAGCCAGATATTATCTGATAGGCTCCATTTTAAAAGCACTTCTTCAAGTTCCGGATGGTCGGCTACCAAACTTCCTACTACTCGATCTAAGATATCTACCGTGTCCCACCAGGACTTGGTCACGACCAGACGCTCAAGTTTAGGCAAATCGTCCTTCGTTAGATAAGACTGCATGGCTTTCAAATAGTTGGCACCCACATATTGGTATTCTCTAGGCTCCTTTTCCCAGCAAGTGTCTACAAAATCCCAATCGATCATCTTTGTTTTTTTCGCGCTTGGAAAATACTTTTTATAGAGGGCATTTCTTTCAGGACCTGCAATACCTAGAAAGGGAAATTGATGGCGCATATAGGCTTCCATAGGCCCTGCTTTCTCAGGATCTTTTGCTGCTTCTAGCTCCACAAGTAAATCTTCAAGACTCATCTAAAAGTCCTCCTGCCCCACCAAGTGGTGCTGAAAGGCATAGACTGCAGCCTGGGTACGATCGCTGACCTCAAGTTTGGCAAGGATGTTGGACACGTGGGTCTTGACCGTCTTGAGAGAGATAAAGAGTTCATCTGCAATGCGTTGATTTTCGTAGCCCTTGGCGATGAGTTGAAGTACGTCTCGCTCACGCGCAGTCAGCTCCTCATGAAGCTCCATATGATTACGGTGGTATTCGACCTTCTTGCTGACCTCTTGTTCAATGGCCAGCTCGCCAGCAGCCACCTTACGGACAGCATGGAGCAATTCATCTGCACTTGAAGTCTTAAGCATATAGCCTTTGGCACCAGCATTCAAGACTGGCATGATTTTTTCATTGTCCAAGTAAGAAGTTACAATCAAAATCTTGGCTTCAGGCCATTCTTTGAGGATGGCTAAGGTCGCGTCAATCCCATTCATCTCAGGCATGACAATATCCATGACAATGACATCTGGACGCAGTTTCAAGGCCAACTCAATACCTTGAGCCCCATTGGCAGCCTCGCCCACAACTTCCACATCGTCTTGGAGATCAAAATAGCTTTTCAAGCCCAATCGAACCATTTCATGGTCATCTACCAGTAAAATTTTCATCTCTACTCCTTTATCATTCCTTGTCTAGCAGGGGAATACGGATATCAACCGCCAGTCCTTGCTTGGGAGCTGTCAAAAGTTGAACTGTTCCTGCCATATCTTCGACCCGCTCCTTGATATTTCGCAGTCCATAACTCAAGTCGTCTAAACTCCCCAACTGGAAACCAATCCCATTGTCCACCACCTTCAGCTGCAATTCAACATCTGTCTGATAGAGGTAGACATCTAGGCAAGATGCCTGGGCATGGCGGAGGGTATTGCTGATCAACTCCTGAAGAATACGGAAGATGTGCTCTTCAATCTTCTTGGGCAATTTAGACACATTTTGCTTGAGACTGACCTTGAGATCACTCTTGTCCTCAAGCTCTTTTAAGAGGATTTGAATCCCCTCAACCAAACTCTTCTCTTCCAACTCGACTGGTCGCAAATGTAGGAGCAAGACCCGTAGATCTTTCTGAGCAGTCTCTAGGATGGCCGCAACACTTTGCAACTGGGTCTGCATCTTTTCTCTATCCAGCTTCAAAGCCTGCTGACTGACACCTGATAAAATCATGTGGGCCGCAAACAACTCCTGACTAACTGTATCGTGCAAGTCACGTGCAATCCGCTTCCGTTCTTTCTCGATGATTGCTTCTTCCCTGACCAGGCCTTGATTTTCAGCCTTTTGAACAGCTTCTGTCAAGAGATTGAGCTTGCCAGATAAGGACTTGAAACTGGCATCCAAGTCTGGATCTGCAAAAGAAACCACCTCTTTTCCTGCTAGCAGTCGCTTGAGATTGACCTGCATTTTTCTGCGTGAAATTTCTTCCATCACCCGCCAAAAGAGGACAAAAAAGAAGGTCATGGAAAGGCTAAAGACCAAGACTAAGAAGATTAACTTTTCTGTTTTCTCAATATCTTGTAGCAAATAGGACCAATCAAGATTTAGAATATCAAGCAGACTATTAGTCAAAAAGAGAATAAAAAGGAGAGCAGTCAGGCCGATCAACAGATAAGATTGCTTTTTCATCCTCTGACCACCTCCACATCTCCAATCATACTGGTTAGGAAAATTTTGACGCTCTTGTTACTCTTGAGGTAGTCTCTGGTTTCCTGATGATAGTGTTCATTGCGAAGGGATCTCTTAGGTTGATGAAGGAAGGTAAGATCTCCATAAAGACAGTTAACACTAAGACTAATTTCCACATCTACAGGTACGATAATCCTAGTCGTTCCGACCATCTTTCTAAGGATAATGACATTGTCATGATTGGTTAGGATAACTCTTTCCAAATGAATGGTGTCCTTGCCCATAAGGCGAAAGAGGTTGATATCATCAAACTGGCAGGTCTGGTGACTAGAAAAATGATGAAGATTGCCAAACCAGGGATTGCGTTCATTTTTTACTGTCACGACTTCTTCAAAAACCAGGTCAGTCTCCTCTTTTTCTTGGTTCATCATTGGGTAAAGAAGAAAGAGACTGTATATGACTGCCACAAAGATCGCTAGAATCACAAAGGGATTGAGCATGACGATGAAAAAGAAAAGAATAGTCGCCACAAGGAGGAATACGTTGTTGCCCTCTTTACCTGTATAATAGCGGAGCAAGAGCAAAAAGAGGAACAGAATCAGCAGAAAACGCGAAAAATGCTCTGATACCATCAAAATCAGAGCCCCCGTCAACAGACAGGCTTCGATAAATAAAAAGATTTGAAATTTTTTCATAGACGCATCCTCTCCCTTCTATTTTATCACAATTCAAAAAAGTCACCTCGGTCTGAGGATGGAAAAAAAGGCGTTGACAAAGAGAGACAAAAAAGGGCGGGATTCTTGTCCCGACCTCTCTACATCTGATTTTTTGCTTCTTTTAGTTTACCGTAAAGAATATAGTCTACGTCTTGCAGATCTGCTATGGTGGCACAATTAAGGGCACACATGATCAAGCGCAGGTCTTCTTTCCAGCCTTGGACAATACCAATCACCTCTTCGACGGAGTAGGTTTCAATCAACTCTAGAACGGTACGTGACAGTCCTACAGCCTTGGCACCAAAGACCAAGCACTTAATCATATCCAGCGGATTTCGAACCCCTCCGCTAACCAAGAGTTCGACCTTGTCTTTCCAGGTTTGGGCATTGAGAAGGGCTTGCATAGTAGACTGCCCCCATTGATTAAGGTAATCACGTTGACCACTGCGACGGTTTTCGATATAGGCAAAGCTGGTGCCACCACGACCCGACAAGTCAACCGTTCGAACACCCAGTTCATAGGCTCTCTCGATGGTCTTCACATCCATCCCAAAGCCCACTTCCTTTAGAATAATAGGAACGGGGAGCCGCTTGCTATAGTCAGCTAGATGCGATTGCCAGCTTCGAAACTTTCTTTCTCCCTCGGGCATGAGTAATTCCTGCATGACATTGACATGCACTTGCAGGAGAAGTGGATCCATCGCTTCTACAGTCTGAAGTCCCAACTCGACAGGCTTGTCCAATCCAATATTAGTACCAAGAAGGAGCTTTGGATGGCTAGATTTGACAGAAAAAGAACCATCTGTTGGATCTTTTAGAGCTGCGCTATAAGAGCCCGTTACAAATAAAATCCCACAGGCTTCTGCCACCTGAGCCAGTTTTTGATTGATTTCTCTCCCCTTATCGCTCCCACCTGTCATGGCATTGATATAAAAAGGAAAGTCCCACTTTCGACCTGCAAACTCTGTAGACAAATCAATCTCATCCAGGTCATAAAGAGGCAGGGAAGAATGAATCAACTCCACCTCATCAAAGCTATTATAGGAACTTTTCTGCTCAAGGGCATAGCGGATATGCTCGTCCTTACGATTTGTCGTCATGTCCAATCCTTTCTTGGTATAAGAGCTCAATCCCCAGATTGGCCCAACGGTTTTTTAAGGTTTCGGTTGATTGCACATCAAAACTCAAGGCAATGCCACAGTCACCACCACCAGCGCCACTACTCTTGGCAACAGCCTGCAAATCTTGACTGGCTTCTTTCAACTGTCTCAGCGAAGGTGTGTAAATATCTGCGCTCAAGCCTTCTAAAAGTCGACTAGCTGTTTCCACCTGCTCGATGATTTTTTCTGCATTCCCCTGCTCCAAGGCTTCTACCAAAGCAGCAACCGTTGCTTTTGAGGAAGTTAAAAAATTCTGATTGATGTTTTGTTTGATTTGCTTGACCATTTGACTCGATACGGCCACTTGCTTGGTCCATCCCACTAGGAAATCACATTCTAGGGCAGGTTGTACGTGTGAGATAGAAAAGCCCCAGTCACACTCCAAAACTGTCGCCAAGCTTTCTTCTTCCAACCAAGCAGCTACCTTCTTTCGATCAAAAGATTGGTAGAGAACCAAATCCTCTGCCACAATACAGGCAAGGTCTCCCATGGAGCCGTTATCGCCTCGCTTGAGCAAGACCGCGCTAGCCAGCTTGAATAAGAGATCCTGATCAATTGAAAGATTATACAGAGCCAGCAGAGCCTTGACAACCAAGACAACGACACTACCACTAGAGCCTAGACCAAACTTTTTCCCTTCTCGTTCCATTTTCCCTCGAATTTCCAAGGAAAAAGGTCGCGAAGTCTGACCACGATCAGCGAGGAAGTCATTCACTAAAGCAATTGTTTCTTGAATCAAACTGTAGGCAGGATTTGGCGTCAAATCCACTGCAAAATCAAACATATCTGAATAGATACGGTAGCTATCAGAAAAAGCAATCTCAGCCTTCATATAGATGGGGATCGCCTTTATCAAGGCCAACTGTCCTGGCTCTAAAATAGCATACTCACCCGCCCAATAGAGTTTTCCGCAAGTTTTAACAGCAATCATCTTGACTCAAATCCTTTGTTTTTGACACAATCAAGCGGTAACGTTGACCGAAGATTTCTGATAAATGCTCCAAGTCTTTCTCTTGACAGAGTACCTTAACATTGGGACCAGCATCCATGGTAAAGTAGCAGGCCTTTCCTTGCTCACGAAGCTGGCGGACAAAGTCCATGGCTTCATAAGTTGCATCTGTCAGATAAGAAAAAGCTGGCGATGCTGTTTTCGTCGTAGCATGCATAGCGAGGGCATTTTTCTCCGTTAATTCCCCAACCTTGGTAAAGTCATTTTCCTTTAGATAAACCAGCATCTCCTGATAGTCCTTTTCAGACTGACGCACCCAGTCATCAAAGGTCGTTGAAGTTTCCACACAGAGTTTCATCCCATCACGGCTAGAGATTGGTTTTTTCTTGTCTTCTAGCACCAACATAATCATAGCTAGTTTCAAGTCTGTCTCTACAGGGTAGATGTCCCCACTATCCTTGTCCCAGGCACCTAGCGGTCCATAAAAACTGCGAGAGGACGATCCTGAGGCAAACTTAGCCTCCTGCGCCAACTGGCTCCGATTCAAACCAAGCTGGAAATAGGCATTGCAAGCCTTGACCAAGGCGGACAAACCACTAGAACTAGAGGACAAACCCGCTGCAGTTGGCATGTTGTTTTGGGTATCGATACGGACAAAGCCCTCACCTGCTGGACGATAGCGGTCGATGATTTTGCTCATCTTGGCATGCTCCGCCTCATTTTGGAGCTGACCATTGATATAAAAGGCATCCGCCGTCGCATGGGCTGGTAGAGGCGACAAGGTCGTCTCTGTATACATATTTTCCAAAGTCAGAGAGATACTGCTAGTAGCAGGAACCATCTCTTTCTCTTTTTTCTTTCCCCAGTATTTGATAATGGCAATATTTGCGTAGGAACGTACTGTTACAGGCTTTCGATCCATGTCTGAACAGCTCCTTTCTCTTCTAATCGTTTTGCTAGTTCTTGCGCTTGATCCAGATTGGCTGCCAAGGCGATAATACAGCCTCCTAGTCCACCACCACTCATCTTGGCACCTAGAGCACCATGGCTAAGAGCCGTTTCAACGAGGGAGTCTGCCTCAGGGCTGCTGACACCAATTTCTTTTAGATGTAAATGTGCCTGACTGAATATTTGTCCCAGTTTTTCAGCATCTTTTTGTCTAATCGCATCTTCTGCCTGCTGGGTCAATTCTCCCAAGGCATGCAAAAACGGTAGGGCATCCTTCCCCTTGCTTTGAACCACTTGGATGGCTTCACGAGTGTGACCATATACGCCCGTATCGGCAATCACCAAATAGGCAGATAGGTTCATCTCAAGTTCTGTAAAACCAAGGTTCTTGATAAAGCGAATGGGCTGGTCGCTGAGGCAGGTCTTAGCATCCAAACCACTCGGATTCATATGGGCAATCATCTCAGCCCGATTGACCAAGATTTCCAATACATGATGAGGCAGGTCGGCTTGATAGTAGTCAAAAACCGCACGAATGGCCGCTATGCTGATAGCAGCTGACGAACCCATTCCCCGTTTCTCAGGAATAGCCGAGTCAATCACACAGCGAATGCAAGCATCCTTGATATTTAGATGCTCAAGCGAGGCATACACCGCCATAGACAAGGTATCCTCCTCATAAAGACGCCATGGACTTTCAGCAGGAACCACCTTACAAGTCACCTCCACCTCCAAAAGAGGTAGAGAAATGGCTGGATAACCGTAAACGACAGCGTGCTCTCCTATTAAAATAATCTTACTATGTGCCTGACCGACACCAACTTTTTTTGTCATGTTTTCCTTTAACCAGACGTAAAGACCGTCTCACTTTTCATACAGTAGTATTTCTCCTATCTATTTTATTATATTTTCACAAAAAAAGCGATTGTTTCCTTCACAATCGCCTCTTTCATTATTGGACCCATTCGCCATTATAGTTGACCGAATAGCCTTCTACAGTCGTATTCACTGCTAAAGCACCTGAACTATATGCGTAGTACCATTTGCCATTAACTTGGAACCAGCCTGTCTTCATATCTCCATTACTTGCATGTAGATAATACCAAGTCGAACCTTCCTGATACCAGCCAGTCGCCATAGATCCTGATGAACGGAGATAGTACCACTTGTTCCCAAGGTATTGCCAGCCCGTTTTCATATCACCATTTGGCTCGTCTAAATAATACCAAGTGGAGCCCTCCTGATACCAACCAGTTGCCATGGCTCCTGATGAACGGAGGTAGTACCACTTGTTGCCAAGTTGTTTCCAACCAGTTTGCATAATGCCAGTTTCTGGGTCTAGGTAGTACCATGGAGCAGGTTTGCTTCTATCAATGCCAAAAGTAACATGGAAATCTTGAGTCCAACCTTTAGCAACTTCACCAATTGGTAGTGGATTGTAAGAATCATCGCCAGAAATTCCTAGCTTATTTAAATAATACCAATTGCCGTCTTCATAAGTCCAGCCTGTCTTTACAGCATAATTATTATCAAAATAATAAGTTCTCTTTTCAGGAGATGGAGTATATTGTTCACCGTATACTTTTCCTGTATTTTCAGACGTTTTTGCCTCTAGTACTTGTTTATCTGTTTGTTCTAGCAAAGCACCATCTTGTCCAAAATAGTACCACTTCTGTTGAAGGCCAATTTCTAAGACTGGACGATTATTAAATAAATTATCACGATAACCTGTTCCATGAATTTCTACGTATTGCCAACCGACAACCATCTCTCCTCTATCACCAAAATAGTAAGTTTTACCGTCTATTTTATGCCAATAGATTGCTTTATGATCATCTTTTACATAATATTTTCTATTATCCTTATCAACAAATTGGCCACCTGTGGTATCCGCAAATACAGTATTTGTAGCTAGCAAACCAAAGAAAAATGTTGCTAGTGCGACTTGCATCATTTTTTTCAAAAATTTCATTAGATCTTCCTCCATAACTGATTGTAGCAAAGACCCGACTGTATGTCAATATATAGAAGCCCCTCAAAAAAAGCAGTTACATAACTGCAACTGCTTTTCTATTCTTGCATGGTGTAACCAACACCACGTACTGTTTTAATGTAGCTTTTTTGACCTTTTACATCAAGCTTGCTACGTAGATAACGGATATAAACATCCACGATATTGGTCTCTGTCGCACTTTCGTACTTCCAAACACTTTCCAATAACTGCTCACGAGTCAAGACTTTCTTGCTTCCCATGAGAGTAGCCAGAAGGTCATACTCGCGGCGCGTCAGAGCAATCATCTCCTCGCCACGATAAACGGTATGATGTTCTACATCCATACGTAGGTTGCGGTATGACGTTGGAACCTTCATCTGACTACAGTGTTGGTCAATGAAGTCCCGACCTCGGAAAATCGCTGAAATACGAGCTACTAGATTATCAATAATCACTGGCTTATAGATGTAAGAAACGGCGAAGCGCTGGATTGTCTCAATCTGGTCTTGCAATGCTTCGCGATGGTCCAAGACCATGATCACTGAGGCTGGTTTTGTCCGACTCAGCTTGTCTGCAAAATCCTGGGCCGTCATATCCCCCAGATGAGCATTCAGTAAAATCAAGTCATAGTCCGTCTGGAGAGCCATGGAGAGGGCTTTTTGCCCCTCCTCTACCAAATCAACTCGGTATTGCTCTTTTTGGAGTTCCAGACTGAGAAAATGAGCGAGATTTCGTTCTTTCTCAAGTAATAAAATCCGTTTCCCCATGGCAGACCTACTTATTTTTCGTCATACCAAGAGTAGTGGAAGGTTCCTTCTTTGTCTTTACGTTGGTAAGTGTGAGCACCAAAGTAGTCACGTTGCGCTTGGATCAAGTTAGCAGGAAGGTCTGCTGAACGGTAGCTATCAAAGTAAGTGATGGCTGCTGAGAAGGTTGGTACTGGCACACCAGCTTGAACAGCAAGAGCTACGATATCACGCACTGCTTGTTGGTACTGAGCAGTGACATCCAAGAAGTACTCATCCAAGAGAAGGTTTGCAAGGTCTGCATCACGGTTGTAAGCATCTGTGATCTTTTGCAAGAAACGTGAACGGATGATACAGCCATCACGCCAGATAGAGGCGATGTCCGCAAATGGCAAGTTCCAGTTGTTTTCTTTAGAAGCTACACGCAATTGGGCAAAACCTTGTGCGTAAGAAATGATTTTTGAGAAGTAAAGAGCTTGACGGATCTTTTCGATCAACTCAGCCTTGTCTCCTTCAAACTTGAAGGCAGCTGGTTTTGGAAGCACCTTGCTAGCATGTACACGCTCTTCTTTATATGTAGAGATGTAGCGAGCAAATACTGACTCAGTGATAAGTGACAATGGCACACCAAGGTCAAGTGATGATTGGCTCGTCCATTTACCAGTTCCCTTATTACCTGCGGCATCAAGGATGTAGTCTACGATTGGGCCATCTTGACCTTCATCGTCTTTGCGTCCAAGAATATCAGCTGTGATTTCAATCAAGTAGCTGTCCAATTCACCCTTGTTCCACTCAGTAAAGATTTCAGCCATATCTTCTGCAGAAAGACCAAGCAAGTGTTGCATGAGGTCATAGCTTTCTGCGATCAATTGCATGTCACCATACTCGATACCGTTGTGGACCATTTTCACATAGTGACCAGCTCCATCAGGACCGATGTAAGTCACACATGGTTTGCCATCTTCTGGTGCTTTAGCTGAGATTTCTTCGAGAACATCCGCAACCAATTCGTAGGCTTCTTTTTGTCCACCAGGCATGATAGACGGACCTTCAAGGGCACCTTTTTCACCACCAGAAACCCCTGTACCGATAAAGTTGATCCCTGAGTTTGCCAATTCTTCATTACGACGGATGGTATCTTTGTAGAAAGTGTTTCCTCCGTCAATCAAGATATCACCCTTATCAAGGTGTGGAAGAAGGGCTTGGATAGTTGCGTCTGTACCAGGTCCTGCTTGAACCATGAGCATGATACGACGAGGTTTTTCGATTGAGTTTACAAAGCTTTCAACGTCATAGCTTGGCACAAAGTTCTTTTCAGGATGGCAAGCAATCACATCTTCTGTTTTTTCTTTACTACGGTTGTAAATGGCAACTGTATAGCCACGAGATTCGATATTTAGGGCAAGGTTACGACCCATTACGGCCATACCTACGACACCAAAGTTAGCTTTTGTCATGTGACACTCCTCTTGTTTAATATGTTTTATTTTATCATTTTTACCTATGAAAGGAAAGAATTTTGTAACGGTTGCTTAGTAGTCCAAGTCATCAGCGTGACCAGAACCATTCCCTACAAAGTAACCCGTCTTACAGTTGAGGGTGAAGAGATAGGTTCCATCTGGTTTGTAAAGGTTGTAATAACCATTTCCGTTTACGATATTGACACGTTCTAGGATATATTGATTTCCAGTGATATAACCACGAGCACGTGATGTTGCTAGGACTTGTTCCAATACACCATCCGCAAACGTCCAAGCAGGGTTGTTGCTATCGTCTACAGCTGTTTGGTTGTACGGTACACGACTAGCACTTCTTTGAAGGTTAACCCCATCGCCAGACAAACCACCATTCGTTTCTCTAGCTGGTGCTGTGGTACTTGTTGAAGGTGTCGTGCTGCTCGCATTGCTTTCTGTAGCTGAACTTGAACTTGCTTGACTAGAGCTTGAACTTGAACTAGAAGCACTTGTTTGTTGGCTCTTACCGAGGCTAATGGCCTTATCCAAGAGCTTGTCTAATTCTGTGTTACCAGTTTTGATTTCTGTAAACTTAGCGTCTGCTTTAGCCTTTGCATTGGTATCCAAGACACCGTCAGTGATTGCTGGACTTTCAAAGAGGGCATTGACATCTTGGATGGCCTTGATTTGAGTTGCTAAACTATCGTATTTTGACTTAGCTAATGTATGATCACGACTACCTTCTAACTTATCTAGCAAGGTTTTCAGTTGACTCAACTTATCAAACTGGCTATTTTTCAAAACTGTCTTATTCTCATCTGTATAAAAGGCATCATAGAGCGTATTAAACTCTTGCAAGTCGGTTTGCGATTCCTGATTGCCTGAAGATGATTGAGAAGCCTGAATTTCTTGGTTTGAACGAGATACTTGTCGGTAGACGTAATACGTTCCAGCAAGAACAAGAATTGCAGCCACCACTGAGGCAATGATGATCATTCCCTTTTTCTTAGAGTCTTTTTCAGGCTCCGCTTGAGCCGAGCGTGATAGAGGAACAATCACTTCCTCCTCTTCTAGACTTTCTGTCTCTTCATCTGCTGCTGTGTTGGTTAATACAAGTGGTTCCAGTTCTGGATTTTCCTCATCTAGAGGTGACAGAACAACACTAGCAGCCTCCGTTTCTTCTGTATCGCCAGAAACTTCCTCCGTAACAAGATGTGTTTCTTCGACTTCTTCAGAAGGTTCACTTGATTCTCGCACTTCTTGAATCATATCTTCTAAACTTTGAGTATAAGCCAGTTCTTCTTTTTTAAACTGACGAGTTTCAAACTTGTCGGCTTCAATCTCTTCACGGTGTTGTTTGATGTATTTGTCCAAGATGCTGTCCTCAGGCAATACTCCAGCCTCCACCTCTTCATTCTTACGAATCACTTGACCAACAGTCAAATCTTTTGCTTCATCAAAGTCAAATTTGGGTTCTTGATGTCCTTTTTTATGACGATCACGTCTTTTCTTACTCATGAGTTCACCTTTCTATTTTAACTCCTGACGTTTCACACGCTGACCAAAGTATTGATACAAATCGACTTTTAAGGTCCCGTTATACAGTTTTCGTTTTTTATCAGCTGGGCTTCCGTACTTACTTTCAAATGCTTCATCACTGGTCAGGATAAATTTACTCCAGGTTTTCAGTGGCTCAAATACTTGTCCCATCTCAGCATAGAGCTTGGTAACTCCTACATCATCAGACAAACGCTCTCCATATGGCGGATTGGAGATGATGACACCATTTACCTTGTCCGAGCGCAAGTCTTGTACCCGCATTTGTTTAAAGGTGATATCACCTGCCACACCTGCTGCTTGGGCATTGGCCTTGGCAATCTCCACCATGCGAGCATCGATATCACAGCCCATGATATCCAGTTCCAGTTCACGGTCAATTTTCTTGGCAGCGTCGGTGCGCACTTCTTGAATTAACCGATCGCTGACCCAGTTCCATTCTTCAAAAGCAAAGGAACGGCGAAGACCTGGGGCCATCTTCTTAGCTATCATAGCCGCCTCGATGCAGAAGGTTCCTGAACCACATGTTGGATCAATCAAAGGCTTGTCTGGATACCAGTTAGAGAGTTGTAAAATGGCCGCTGCCATATTTTCCTTGATAGGAGCTCCACCCTTTTCCGTACGATAACCACGCTTAAAGAGGCTAGAACCTGTCGTGTCAATCATGACAGTTGCCACATCCTTAAGGATGGACACCTCAATCTTAAACTCGGGACCCGTTTCCATCAAGGGAACTCCTTCTGGACGGGCATAGTGTTTTTGTAATTTCTTGACAACAGCCTTCTTGGAAATAGCCTGAACACTGGGCTCGTTGTGGAGTTTAGACTTGACACATTTTGCCTTTGATATCGGGAAACGTGCTCCTAGCGGGAGATAGTTTTCCCAATCTAGAGCAAAAACACCTTGAAAAAGCTCTTCAAAAGTCTTAGCTGGAAAACTTCCGACTACAATCTTGATGCGATCCGCTGCGCGAAGCCAAAGATTGGTCTCAATGATTGCCTTCACATCTCCTTGGAAGCGGACACGCCCATTTTCAACCTGGCAATCATAACCAAGGTCTCGCACCTCACGTCCAACGACAGCCTCAAGACCCGCCGCAGCAGTTGCGATTAAATTAAATTGTTCTTTCATTTCTAGTCTTGCAAGACCTTTCTCTTATTCACTTTAAAAAATGAGGTTGAGAAAGATTTCTCAGCCCCAACCTATATGCAATTTTCTATAAGCCATGTTTTGTTCCAGAAGTGACTAGGACCACTTCCTTCGATAATCATCTGTCTACCGCTAACAGCATAAATCTGATAGCAGTCAGAGTACTACGTTCGTTTCCGTGCACTCCATGCCCCGACCAAAATTTGGGTTGCTAGCTTGAGGGGTTTACCGCGTTCCACTCTCTCTGTTTCCAGAAAGACTCCGTCACTGTGGCACTTTCAAGCCTATTCTGACCTATCCGAAGACTTAGCCATTTCGACTGCCGTAACGATTTCTCGTCCCTAGGCTTATGGATTCGCCTAGCACAAACACTACAGGCATCACAGCCTGTGCTAGCATGGACTTTCCTCATGAAAAGAGAATCTCTTCACGCGATTATCCAAAAATTGCATTTATGCACTTGATAGACACTCAATTATACATCTTCGTTGTCTAAAATTTGTTTACCAAACACTTCTTTTTCAAGTCGATTCAATCGTTTCAAGATATCAAAGTTTGTCATCGAGGTAGAAGCGGTAACTTCGATAGAATCAGGCTGAGTTGGAGCTACCTGTGGTTTACGAGATAATTCTTCTTTCAAATCAGCAATCTCTTGACGAAGAGATTTGACCAAAGCTGCGTAGGTTTCATAGTCCTTAATCACATCGTCTAGGAATTCGTCTACCTCTGCTTTGCTGTATCCACGTACTTCACGTCCAAATTCTTGTTCAAAAATATCTTTCGCTGAAAATATAATACTTGCCATGTCTCTCTCCATTCTGGGTTACTAGTATTATTATATAAAAAAAGACAAGTAAAAATCAAGGTCAAAGGCTTACTTTTCAGAAAAATTTTCTACTATTTCATTCAAGTCCTCAAATGTTAATCTTCTTGTAACATAGTCCGCTTGATTTTTCATCATTTGGTAAAAATATCGTAACTTGGTTTCGTTTTCTTCGTCGTAAAAAAGGTAGCAAGTATCTGTATTTTCCAGCAGAAATTTCTGATAATCACGCAGTTGCCCCTTGTGCTCATATTGTGGATAGGCATATTTGACAAAGTCAACCTGCTTGAACTCACTCAATTTGGCTTGATTTGCTTCATTCCAATTACTGCCATGGGTTTCAAAATCAAAAATGGTCGCCAGCTGAAATCCATAGTCTGTTTTCATGTCTTTCGCCACCTGAAGTGCCCAGTACTCAAAGCCCAAAGTCCCTGTAAAGACAAGCCAGTTCACCCCATCCTCTGCTAGACGTTCCAGGTCTCTCCGAATGGCTGTTTTGATAATATCAACGCGAATATCCTTGTCATTAAAGAGACCAAGGTCGAAGGCAGAATAGCCTAAAATCAAGGCTGTATGCATTTTTTCATCCTTTCTGTATACTTTTATGGTATAATAGAGTGATGTTATTGTACCAATAAGGAGAATTATGGTCAACTATCCACATAAAATTTCATCACAAAAAAGACAAGCACCCCTGTCACGAACTAAAAATTTCGCAAATCGGGGGATGTCCTTTGAAAAGATGATCAATGCTACGAACGACTACTACTTGTCGCATGGGCTGGCTGTTATCCACAAGAAACCGACTCCCATCCAAATCGTACGTGTCGATTATCCCCAAAGAAGTCGAGCCAAGATTGTTGAAGCCTACTTCAGACAGGCCTCAACAACAGACTATTCGGGGGTTTATGATGGATACTACATCGACTTTGAAGCAAAGGAAACTTGGCAGAAACATGCGATCCCGATGAAGAATTTTCATCTCCATCAGATCCAACACATGGAACAAGTCCTTGCCCAACAAGGGATCTGCTTTGTACTCCTTCACTTTTCTTCTCAGCAAGAAACCTACTTATTGCCGGCCATTGACTTGATTCGTTTCTATCATCAAGATATGGGACAAAAGTCAATGCCACTTGGATATATTCAAGAAAATGGATATAGGATTGAGCCTGGTGCCTTTCCTCAGATTCCCTATCTCGATATTATCAAAGAACATTTACTGGGTGGTAAAACAAGATGAACAAACAAATTTTCCTGCGAATAGCTAAGTATGTCAGTATCTGTCTCTTAACTGTATTTATCGCAGCAGTTGTGCTAGGGGGAGGACTCTTCCTCTACTATGTCAGCAAGGCTCCGACCCTATCTGAAAGTAAACTAGTCGCTACAACGTCTAGCAAGATCTATGACAAAAATGATGAACTCATTGCCGATCTTGGATCAGAACGTCGGGTAAATACCCAAGCAAACGAAATACCGACCGATTTGGTCAACGCTATTGTTTCGATTGAGGACCATCGTTTCTTTAATCACCGTGGGATTGATACTATTCGTATCCTCGGTGCCACTCTACGAAATCTTCGTGGTGGTGGTGGCCTTCAGGGAGCTTCAACCTTAACGCAGCAACTGATTAAATTAACTTATTTTTCTACATCAACTTCGGACCAGACCCTTTCACGTAAGGCTCAAGAAGCTTGGCTGGCCGTTCAACTTGAACAGAAAGCAACCAAACAAGAAATCCTGACCTACTACATCAACAAGGTCTATATGTCAAACGGTAACTACGGTATGCAAACTGCTGCCCAAAATTACTATGGCAAGGACCTCAAAGATTTGAGTATCCCGCAGTTGGCTCTCCTTGCCGGAATGCCTCAGGCGCCAAATCAGTATGATCCATACTCACATCCAGAAGCTGCTCAAGAACGACGCAATCTCGTCCTCTCTGAGATGAAGGGACAAGGTTACATTTCAGCTGAGCAGTATGAAAAAGCGATTAATACTCCAATTACGGACGGACTTCAAAGTCTAAAATCGGCTAATAGTTATCCTCAACACATGGACAACTATCTCAAAGAGGTAATCGATCAAGTCGAACAAGAAACAGGCTACAATCTCTTAACGACTGGTATGGATGTCTACACCAACGTTGATCCTAAAGTTCAACAACATCTCTGGGATATCTACAATACCGACGAGTATGTCAACTATCCCGATGATGAAATGCAAGTAGCTTCAACGATTGTGGATGTGACAAACGGGAAAGTCATTGCTCAGTTAGGTTCTCGTCACCAATCAAGCAATGTTTCTTTTGGAATCAATCAAGCTGTTGAAACTAACCGAGACTGGGGATCAACGATGAAGCCAATCACAGATTATGCACCTGCTTTGGAGTACGATATCTATGATTCAACTGCTTCAATTGTTCACGATGTTCCTTACAATTATCCTGGAACAGACACTCCCGTCTACAACTGGGATAGAAGTTACTTTGGAAATATTACCATCCAATATGCGCTCCAACAATCACGGAACGTTACTGCTGTAGAAACCTTGAACAAAGTTGGTTTGGACAGAGCCAAAACCTTCCTAAATGGACTTGGTATTGACTATCCAGATATGCACTATGCAAATGCCATTTCAAGCAATACAACTGAATCTAACAAAAAGTATGGAGCAAGTAGCGAAAAGATGGCTGCTGCTTACGCAGCTTTTGCTAACGGTGGTATCTACCGCAAGCCGATGTATATCAACAAAATTGTCTTCAGTGATGGCAGTTCAAAAGAATTCTCTGATCCTGGTACTCGTGCCATGAAAGAGACAACAGCCTATATGATGACGGATATGATGAAAACTGTCCTGGCATATGGAACTGGTCGAGGAGCCTACCTCCCATGGTTGCCACAAGCTGGTAAAACTGGTACATCAAACTACACAGATGATGAGATTGAAAACTACATCAAGAACACAGGTACTGTAGCTCCTGACGAAATGTTCGTTGGATACACTCGTAAATATTCAATGGCCGTTTGGACTGGTTACTCAAACCGCCTGACTCCTATTGTTGGTGATGGCTTCTATGTTGCTGCTAAGGTTTACCGTTCGATGATGACTTATCTATCTGAAGATGATCATCCTGGCGACTGGACTATGCCAGAAGGACTCTACAGAGGTGGAGAATTCGTCTTTAAAAAAGGTGCACGTCCTGCCTGGACTGCTCCTGCTCCTCAGCAAAGTCCAACACCTGAAAGTTCTAGCTCAACTTCAGAGAGTTCTAGTACACAAGCAAGTACAACAACTCCAAATTCAGGTACAAGCGAGAACAATACGCAACAACCAAATACCACTCCTGGTCAACAAAACCAAAACCAGAACCCGCAACCAGCACAACCTTAAAATATGATCCACCCAAAATTGGGTGGATTTTTTCATACCATACAAACTTTCTTTTTTATTAAATTCGAAAAACCTGAGAAGAAATCTTCTCAGGTTTTTCTGTTCTATGAACCTCACTATTATTGATTTAGAGAATATACTCTTAGTCAATCTTAGAAGGTTTTATAATCCTAATCTTTCTTCGTTTTTGCTACAAAGAGAGCAGATAGGGCTAGGCTAACTCCTGCTAGGAAGAGGGCTGTGTCAGATTGACTCTCACCTGTTGCTGGCAAGCTTTGTTCAGCTGTTTCTCGGTTCGTCACTTCTTGTTTTAGATCCGGTGCCGGTTTCTTACCTTCATCTGAAGCAAGTGAGCTAAGTTTAAACTCAGGTTTCTCTACTGTTGGAGCAGCTTGGTCGCCTACTGTCGATAATGGACCTGTGTATTCTGGAAGCTCATGTACCAGTGCCATAACAGCATTGACACCGCCCTTGAACTCAGGTTTCTCTACTGTTGGAGCGGCTTGGTCGCCTACTGTCGATAATGGACCTGTGTATTCTGGAAGCTCATGTACCAGTGCCATAACAGCATTGACACCGCCCTTGAACTCAGGTTTCTCTACTGTTGGAGCGGCTTGGTCGCCTACTGTCGATAATGGACCTGTGTATTCTGGAAGCTCATGTACCAGTGCCATAACAGCATTGACACCGCCCTTGAACTCAGGTTTCTCTACTGTCGGAGCAGCTTGGTCACCTACTGTCGCTACTGGACCTGTGTACTCTGGAAGTTCATGTACTAGGGCTTCAACTGCATTGACACCGCCCTTGAACTCAGGTTTCTCTGCTGTCGGAGCAGCTTGGTCACCTACCGTTGCTACTGGGTCTGTGTACTCTGGAAGTTCATGTACTAGGGCTTCAACTGCATTGACACCACCTGTAAATTCAGGAACCTCAAGAACAGGTGCTGGCTCTTCGCCCTTACTTGATTGAACAGGTTCTTCTGTTAATTCTTGATGGAAGCTTGCCAATTCATAAAACTCAACCTTGCCGCCTTCCCAGACTAACTTGACGTCTAGAAGAGAGCCACCATTTCGGATAGCGAAGGTTTGGAGACTAGATGTAATGGCACCGAGGTCTGTCCAACTGTCTTGACCATCCTTGAGTGTTCTAGCAAGAACACGTGCCTTAGCTCCTTCAGGAAGACTGGAAACGAGACGAAGGTGGTTGGCATTGGTTGGCTCAGATAAGTGATACACCAATTCGCCCTTGTCTTTTTCAGACTTGTAGCTGGTCAAGACTTTGCCGTCTACAAGGTTGTTGTAGAGATTACCTTGGCTTTCTCCACTACTTCCTTCTACTGTTGGATCATTGATTGGTTTGACAAATTCACCATCGTTGATGACCAATTCTGTAAAGCCTACAAACCGGGCATCATAGTCTGCCGTATAGAGGACACGGAGATAGTTGGCTTTGACTGGTGTAGTCAATTCACCCTCGATGTAGCGATTTCCTGGCATCTTAGAATCATGTGTCCAACCATCTGTCAGTGAATCATCGTGTTGGCTGTTGGCCACACCATCTCCTACTGTCACGACATCTGTCCAAGTTTTACCGTCTTGGCTGACTTGAATCTTACCATCACGAAGATAGTTTTGAGTTCCGTCTTGGATGTAGGCTCTAATCTTCTTGATAGTGCGTTCGCTGCCAAGTTTCAAGGTCACATGACCATCTTTATGGGCATAGTCTGAAAACTCAACGAAGTTGTTGTAAACACCATCAAATAATTGATCTAGGTTGTTCAGTTTACGAACATCATTGCTTCCGTATGTTGGATGAATGCCCATTGAAGTTGATTCCAATTTTGTTGGCTGTACTTCTTTGGTTGTCACAAGGAGAGAAGTGGCTGTCACAGCTTGTTCCTGATCTGTTTTGTTGACCAAACGCACATAACGTACTAAGTGGCTTGCTGCAGATCTATCAGTCAACTGGCTAGCTGGCATCCATTCTTGAGCATTTGCAGAGTACTCAAGACTAAGAGCTGGGTTGGCCTGACCTTGGAGCTGGATGCTCTTGATTTGATGGATACGGTCAAGTTTCATACCTAGATAGCTATGAGCAGGGAGTTTGGTTCCAGCTGGAATTTGAAGTTCATAATGTCCCAAGCTATCCACTACCGGTGTTTCCTTCAAGGCGTCGACGTTGGTGTCTGTTAACTCACTGTTTCCAGAGCGTGTCTCAACAGAGAAGTCCTGGATACGCCACCAGAGGTCGAGTGCCTTGGTATTGCGGACTCGGATATAACGAGCATTGATCGCTCTGGTCACTTCCTTGGTTTGCTCACCTGACAAGCGATCGAGTTCCTGCCAAGTAGTACCGTCTGTAGAATACTCAAGCACACCTGCTGCAAGTTTATCACCTGTTCCTTGGCGAAGTCGTACTTTAGTGACTGACTTGACTTCACCGAGGTCAAGTTGTGCCCAAGCATCTACTGGTGTCGTATTGCTACCGTCAGCATTTGCCATCATGGCTTCTGTATTGTCCTTGCCATCAGTGATTTGACGGGCTGAAGTATTTAGTTTGTAAACTAAGTTTGAGCTTAGACTAACTGTCGTTGCTTGTTGGCTACGAGCTTTTTCAACTGGACGGTTGACTGCAATTTCCTGAACTGCAAACCAAGTGTTCTCGCGGTCTGCTGTCGCAATCATGCGAACTGCCTTGGCCTTGATAGTGAGATTTTCAAACTTAAGTAGGGATTCATTTCCGACATAACTTGGCTCTTTCAAGGTTACCCAGTTATCGTTTTCATCTAGATACTGCACTTCTGCCTTACTAAAAGTATCACGTGGATTTGCCTGCGTTCCCATAGCAAAGGTCAAGGTTTGAATCGCTACTGGCTTGTTGAATTTCATACCAATATAATCACCTGTCTTGATGCTGTTTGGTGATTTAATAATCGCATGGGTTGCCAAATCGCCATCCGTTACTTCTGCCAAACCACCTTCTACCCCTGTTCGATTGGTGATAAAGGTACTGATGATTTGGTCTGGATGCAAGACTTTTTGAACTTCAGACGCTAGAACTTCTTTCAAGGATAGGATAAATAGACGAATATGTTGAACACCCAATTCAGCCTTTTCCATATGGTCTACATAATGGAAGGTGTGAGTTTGAGACTGTTCGTACAATTTCAAACCTTTATAGTAGCTATCCCAAAGTTTGGCTGCATCGTTTGTAGCCATGGCTTCAGTTCCTGTAAGGAAAGCATCGAGAGCATTCATTTGGTCGATTGCATTATCCAACCAATAGTGGATTTGGGCAACCATTTTTTTATCGCCTGATGCTTTATAGAGTTCGGCTGCTTCTTTAATCTTTGCAAATTCAGCTCGCAAGGCTGCACGTTCGGCAGTCACATCCTGACCTGCTTTGAGCTTAGTCATGAAGTCTGTCAATTTTGGAGCCAAGTCTACAGATTCTTCTAGTTTGACGACACGATTATCCATGTTTTGGTTGATCATGTGCTTACCAAGTTCGCGGAAGGCTGCCGATACCTTGCTATCTTCAAAATGAGCATTTTCTACAAAGTTGAAGGCAATATCATTGATTTTCTTAGCTTCTTCTTCTGATTTCCACTGTTTCCATGAGTATTGAGCTCCTGAAAAGAGGGCAATCTTAGATGGTTCAGACTGTTGCATTGGGTTCAACATGATACCAGATAGCAAGCTAGGATCCACATTTGGATGAAGGAATTTCTCACCACCACCTAGAATCAAGTGCTGTTTAGAGTTATCTGTTACAGGCCAGTTAATCCAAAGTGAAACGGGGCGATAGGTCTTGCCACCTGCGGATAGATTGTTTTTGAGAGTTGAAAGGAAGTTTTCAGAGACTTCACCCCAAATCTTACCACCCGTCAAGGTCATGGATGTTGAACTTGGGAGATTTTCATTGAGGGATTTCAACTCATCCTCACGTCCATTACCCCAATACTGGCCAGGAACAAAGATCATTTCTTTACGAAGACCGCTGTAAGTTCCCTGCATTTCAGTCAACCACTTGGTCATATCTTGCATCAAGCGGTTGTAGCTATTGTAGCCTCCAACTGGACTCGGTGCATCATCTGCAAGGATACCAAATTCGCGGACACCCACTTTCATCAACTGGGTAAATTTAGCCTTGATGGTTGCCAAATCTTCTTGGTAATGCGCTTCATTGCCAAAGCGGATGCGGTTGTTCATGAATGGGTGAATTGTCCATACATAGCGGGTTTTACTTTGATTTCCAACACGAGCAAGTTCACGAATTTCAGCTAGTTTTTCTTCTGGATAGAGTTCGCGCCATTTCTTGTTGTGGTATGGATCATCTTTTGGTGCAAAGAAGTATTGGTTCAATTTCAAATCGCCACCAAAACGCATGAGCTCTGCACGATCTGCGTTAGACCATGGGTTTCCATAGTAACCTTCGATGAAACCACGGTTCTTGAGCTCTGCGTAATCTTCTACTGTCACATTGCGAAGAACTGGCACTTGGCTTTCCTTGAGCATATGTTTCAAGGTTGTCAAACCATAGAAGACCGCATCTGTGTCTTTTCCGACGATGGAAATCGAGTTATCCTTAATGGTCAAGGCATAGGCATCAATCTTGTCAAAGAGGCCTGCTGAAACATTGGACAAGTTTTGTTCTGCTTGTGAACCTTGTCCATGCACTCCAAGATAGATATTGGTTGCGCCAGCGACTGCTGCCTTACCAGTTGTATAAGATACTTGATTATCCTGCAAGACACTCTTCAAGCGATTGCGAGTATAGATATCGAGTTGATCGCCCATAACTAGATTGACTTGCTTACGAAGAGCCGTAACACCTTCGCCATAGGTCACTTTTTGTGGCGTTGGGAAGACCTTGTACTCTTTCTTAAGATAGTCATTGCTCTTGCTAGCAGCTGCAATGCTGTCTTCGCTAGCTGGTTTGCTTGCAGTGAATTGATCCGCCAATTCAACTGTTCCATCACCGGTTTGGTCTACTGTTGGTTTTTCAGGAGTAGATGGTGGTTGAGGCTGGCTTGGTTCAGGTGTTTCTTGTCCTTCTTTGGCAGGTTTCAATAGATGAACTTCGGCTGCACTTGCAAAACCACCAACGCCTTCCAATACTTTTAACTCAATCTTGTTGGTATCTACCGCCGCAAAGTTGACTGTTTTTTCTTGGGCGTTGTTGTCCCAGCTTCCTTCTGAAACCTTGACCATTTGGCCATCTTTTTGTGCGTAGATTTCGTAGCGGGTAACAACACCATTTCCACCACCTGGACGTGGGAGATAAGTCAAGCCATTGACTTTTTCTGCTTCTTTCAAGGTCATAGTAAGAGTGTATGGCGCAGTGTCACCAGTCCATTTAGTATGCCAGAAAGTATTTGGATCATTGTCAAAGGCCTTTTCAACAGCGCCTTCAGTCGCGTTTCCTGGAAGTTGCTGACTGCTTGCCGTTGCCGTAATCTTATCATTTGAAATCAAACGAGGATTTACAAATGGTTTGTCTGACAACTCTGCGCTATGCAAGATTCCTTTGAAACCACCGATGCTTTCAAGTGGTAGAACCAAGCTATTGTGGGCAAAGCGAGGGTGGGCTGGATTTGCGATACGTTCAATCTTTTCACCATCCACATAGACTTCAGTTGACTGTGGTTTGGTCACAATAGAGATTTGATAACGTTTGTTCTTCTCCAGTTTTTTCTTGAACTGGATATGGAACTGTTCAAATTGATAAGCAAGGTAGCCGTCTTTATCAGCTAGATAGATACGGTTGTCCCCACTTGTTGAGAAGGTTTGCTCACCGTCACCAGTGACAGTCACATCAAACTTTAAGACATGACTTGGACCAACATCACCAGCCAAGCCTTCGATGCTGCTGTCTTTCTCAAAAACCAATCCTTGCTCGCTTGTCTTCACTTTCTTGCTTGCATAGTCCTTCACTGTCTTAGAATTGATAGTAAACAAATCACTTTGATCAATCGCTCTATCAGGATTTGACTGTGGTGCATAAGGGCTAGTTGGTAGGGTACGTTCTGCAAAGGTCGCAGCCGCACGATCAGATCCCCAAGTACGTTCTGCAGTAGTTTGCATGCTCTTGAAGAAGCGTTTAAAGATATCATAAGAGGTCAAACCTGTCTCATGAAGGTCGATATTGTCATTCCAAACTGCGTGCCCACCACCAAGGATACTTGGATGAGAAGCTGGTAGAAGTGGACCTCCACCTGTTCTAAAATCATTCGGTGTCCAGCTGTTGTACTGGCGTTCGTAGTTTGCATAGTCCCCGTAGGCTGCTTGACTATTGCTTCCACTTGGGACACTATAAGTCGGCACATCTGTAATGTTGATAATTTTAGCTCCCTGAGCAATGGCTTCATTTGGTCGTTGCCAGCCAATGCTCCAGATATCAACTTCTACTCCGTTCCAATCAACAGGAGTGTTCCCACGTTTCGCACTGAGCGAGCCCCAGATACGAGGGGTGTAGCCTTTAGATTTGATATATTGGGTCAAGTCATTGACATAGCGGCGATAGCTTTCGCGGCTGCCATAGTATTCATCCGTTCCGATATGAACAGTGGATACACCATGCAAAGGAGCATCTGGTCCATCTAGGAGTTTATCATAGACGGATTTGACAAATTTAAGAGTTTCTTCATACTTAGTATCCAAGTCCAGCATAGCTACGCGCTCAACATTGTGCTTGCCTGCATAATCGCTCAGACTACCTTGATACATGAGGTCTGGACGAACTTTAACAAATGAAAGTGCGTGTCCTGGTGTATCAATTTCTGGTACTAGGTTGATGTGAAGAGCCTTGGCCAATTTAATCAGATTTTGCATTTCTTCCTTAGTATAATGCTCATCTGATGTTAATTTTTGACCATTCTTACCGACAATATCTGTCTCCAAACGGAAACCAGTCTTGGCATGTTCAAGTACATACTTGAGTTGTTCTTCTGGACTTAAATTCTTACCTGCCAAGTGTTCCTTAAGGAAGATATAGTTATCGTTAAGGTGCAACTGCAAGTCGTTCATCTTGTAGTAAGCCATGTTGAGCATGATGTCTACAAGAGTGTCGTAAGGGATAAATTTACGACCTGTATCTAGCATAAAGCCACGGTGGCTGAAACTTGGGAAATCTCGAATTTCGCCATTTTGTAGGTTACTTTCTCCCATTTGAAGAAGAGTCCGAGTGGCGTAGAAGGCTCCTGTATTTGTGGCAGCTTCGATGGTAATCACATCATCTTGGATAGTGATGCCATAGCCTTCCTTGCCATAACCCTTGTTTTCAACCTTTTTAAATTCGATTCGTTTTTGAGCCTGTTTGTCACCTGTTGCAAGTTCCAATCCACGGCTAGCAAGGTCTGACTGGTAGAAAGTTGCAGCCTGATCAAATCCTGAATCTCCTGTCGCAAGAACTGTATCTGAAGTGATAGAAGATTGGCCTTCTTTCCCATACCATTGTTGAACAGCTGGTGCTACTTTTGGTTTGACACCCACACCCTCATCCTGATGTAGACCCTTGATGACTACTTCAAATTCCTTAGTGAAAGTATGGCTGTCTTTGATTTGCTGCACCATAACCTTAACGCGTTGATCTGTCAGAGGTTTATGGATACGATTTTGAAGGTCAATCACACCTTGCTTATTGCTTCCGATAAGACTAACTTCCCCTGGTAGACTAGGCAAGACAAGAGATTGTCCGTCTTCTGCTACTGATAGTTCTGTTACTTGGCGGATATCCGTTACCTTACTGTGGTCCGGAACGTTAGAATAAGCTCGAATTTCTTGGATCCCAACGTTTCTCCAGCCCATTGTTCCCGCTTGGTAATCATTGATCTCCAATTTGAGGTACTTAGCTTGGATACTGTCAGCTAGGTCTACTTTCTCGTCTAAAACTGGATCTCCAGTTTTGGTATGAGCTAGTTTCCATTGTTTTTCTCCATTAGCGCCCACGTCTTCTTGACCTGCGTAGTAGAGACTCCAAGATTTGATATTGGGGTCATTTTGCCCATTACGAAGACGACGATCCCAATCAATTTCTACATGTTTGATCAAGGTAGTCTTTGGAAGAGTTAGTTCAAAAGTTGGTTTTACTGCGTCTCTATCTGTAGCCCAACGAGTATTGTCATCTCCATCAATAGCCTTATCCGCAGTAAAGTTGGTACCAGTCTCATGGTTGCTCGCCTGAGCAGTAGCACCTTCGAGATGGTTGACATCTTCTCTATCTTCGATTGGCTTTTCAGCTGGTTTTGCTGCGGGCGTAGCAGTTTCAGCTGGTTTATTGTCTGCCTTTGGTGTTTCAACCGGTTTCGGCGTTTCTGCTGGCTTGGGACTTGTAGGACTTGTCTCTGGTTTTGCCTCTTCACTTGTTGCAGGATTGCTTCCTTCGTCAGTCGCTGGAGTCTCTTCATGACTTGCTTCTGTTGCAGCTTCTGCATCTGCTTTTTCAAGCGCAGCGGCTAAATCATCGGGTAACTTATCAAGCGCTTCAACATGGGTGATGCTTCCCTCTGTTTCTGAAGGCGCTGCTGTTTCTGCTGCCTGAACCATATTGGCTCCAAAGATACTAGCACCAATCATAACGGAGGCTGCACCGATTGCAAATTTTCTTATACTAAAGTGACAGCGTTTCTCAAAAAAATGTCTATCCATCTTTCTCCTATTCCTTTCATCCGCGTACATGAGTAAGCGGTATCATTTCTCCTTTGAAAAAGGAGAGAACCAAGAGGTCCTCTCCGGCTGTTTGATCCTATTTGATTCTAGATCTTTTATACTTCTAAAACCAAATCTGTTTAGTCTTCTTTTCGTTTTGTCGTAAGAACAGCAGCAGATAAAGCGATACTCACACTTGCTAAGAAGAGGGCTACTTCTGAGCTGTGCTCCCCTGTAGTAGGTAGTTTTTCTTCATCTTTAGCTCCCGGAGTTTTGGTATCAGCTACTGGACTTGGAGTGAGCGGGTACTCAGGTTTTTCAACATTTGGAGCTGCTTGATCTCCAGCTGTAGCCAATACACCTGTGTAGGCTGGTTTCTCGTTTACCAAGGCTTGAACCGCATTGACGCCGCCCTTAAACTCTGGGGCTTCATTGACAGCTGCTTCAACTGCATTAACCCCACCCTTGAACTCAGGGACTTCATGTACAGCTGCCTCTGCCGCATTAACTCCTCCCTTGAACTCAGCTAGGTCATGAACAGCTGCTTCTGCCGCATTGACTCCACCCTTGAACTCAGCTAGGTCATGAACAGCTGCTTCTGCCGCATTGACACCGCCCTTAAACTCAGGTAGGTCATGAACAGCCGCTTCTTCTCCAGCTGTTCCGTAAGGGCCTGTATATTCAGGAACTTCAAGAACTGGAGGTTGCTCCTCACCCTTGCTGCTTGTAGGAGCGTCTGGTTTAGCAGCCTTATCTTTTAATTGGTTGAGATAGTCTGCGAAGTAGGCAACCATTCTTTCCGTCAAGAGATGGTTATCCGTCGCATATTTCATGCTCGCCTGAACACTAGCCACTTCCTCTTGATTGTCTTTGTCTGTCAATTTCTGCGCCTTAGCTAAAGCTGCTTCATAGCCTGACAAGTCAAGAGGTGTCTCTGCTACTTGTGGACGAGTAAAGATGAGTTCCGCTGCCGATTGGTATTTATCTCCACCATCTCCGTAAGTCTTGGTACCAGTAAGGACAATTTTCTTAGCCTTGATTGTCTTGCCAAAGTCAATGTCTTTTGGCTTGTTGTTATTTGGCCAATCTGTCACTGTGAAGGTATGTTCTTTACCAGACTCATCTGTGACAACCAGTTTCACATCTCGCAAGTTTCCATTTGAATCAGAGGCACGTGGAACATAACGAAGTCCAGTGATTTCAGTTGGTTCTTTCAAGACCATGGTTGCAGGCTTGCCTACATCTCCACCATTCCAAGATGTATGCCATAGACTAGACACATTTCCATCAAAGGCATTCTCTAGACCTTCACCTGGTTGGGCAGGCGCATCTAAACTTTCAAAGTCTTCTGCTACCAAAGCTGTCTTCTTCTGAACCAAAGCATTCTTCAAAGCTTCAATCTTAGCAATCTCTGCACGCGCTTCTTCTACGCTAATGTCATCATCTGCTTGGCTGAGGTTAAAGACCGCCTCTTTCAAAGCATCCATAGACTCTTTGGTGTAGTTGGTCATGGCAACCGTTGGCAAGTAGTTTTTCAGAGCATTTTCTGTCAACATCTTACCTGTTAGGGTAATTTCCTCGATTTGAAGATTATCCATCATGAAGTCGTTATAACCACGGAAATTGGCATTTCCACCAGCATCTCCACGAGTATTGCTTGCATTTCCAGTTGAGTAGATACCTACCCAAGTATCGCCTGTTTCTGCACCTGTCACGAGGAAGGTTGCCTTCTTGGCTTTCTTAGAATCCGTCCAAGTGTTTGGCAATTCATGCATTTCCAAGTTGCTTGCTTGAGTACCACGACGACCTGACTGGAATTCTCCCTTACCGACTACAAAGGCATAGGTATTGTCTGATCCTGCTTCGTATTCAAAGGTTACACGGTAGGTCTTACCAGCTTCAAAGCGGAAGTTTTGTGGGATGGTTTGGTAAACCAAGTTACGACGACTAACCAGTCCATTGGTCTTGAGTGACCAATTTCCATCGATAACATCATCAACTTTCTTATCGTTCCAACCACGTTGTGTATATGGATCGTGTTTTTCAGACAAGTGAGTGCGGTTATCTTCAACACCTTCGACACCACCCACTACGAATGGGAAGATACCCTGAGCAACATTTTCAAAGTCTTGTTTGAAGGTGCCTTTACCTGTATCATGGTTTTCTCCGTACATGCTTGAATTATTTTCAAAGGTACGAATTTCATCAAAGTAAGTTGCTTCATCACCAGCTTCACGACTCAAAGTAAGAGTAACATTTGAGACATCCGATCCAGTTGTAAAGAAAGCATACATGTTTTGGAAGTAACTTGTATTGTCAACTGTAGCATTGTCACGACGTGTATTGTGGGCGTAGGCCTTAACATAGTTGAGAGCGAGAGACTTATTGGTATAAGTAGTCACCTCTTTTTCACCAGTGTTTACAGTGATGCTCGCCTTGGCATTACTACGATTATCGACACCCACATAAACTGCATACTTGGTATTTGGTTTCAAACCAGTTAATTTCTGAGTGAGACTAACTTTTTCTTTGTTTCCTTGAATACGAAGCATATCGTTTGCCCCTTGAGACTTAACGATTTCTGCCTTAGAAGCATCGCCTGAAATGGTCCAGTGTTTCAAGGTACCGCTATTAAATCCTTGGTCATAGATATGCATGCCTTCGCTCCATGACATTTCAGGATTGGTTTGTTTTGAACGGTAAAGAACGTATGGTTGATTTGCTAGAAGGTCTAGGGTAATCTTACCATCTGTTACAGTTAGTTCTTGCTCTTCTGTCTTACCTTGGTCAGTTAGCTTGTAAAGGTAAACCTTGCTATTTGCCCAATCACTCGGAAGGGTCCAAGTTGTTGCACCGGCCTGCGTATTGAAGTAGTACATCTTTTCCTTTTCAGTAGGAAGTTTCTTACCATTTGCATCCCAATTCCAAGGAGTCAAGTAAGCTGAACCATCTTGGATGACACGTCCGTTAAGCGTTACTGTACGTTCGCGGTATTGCGGGCTATTGACATCGTTTGACTTACGAGTCACAACAACCTTGTTACCTGCCGCATCGACTAGCTCAACCTTCATTTCTGGAGTCCATTTATAGGTGCTACCATTATCGGTCATGGTAACTGGTGTACCATTTTCCCATTTGCTTACAGTAAAGTGTTGGAAGTACTTAGTCATGACATCATGGGCAAAGAGGTTAGTTACATAGCCATTGTAGTCACTTCTTCCCTGCCAACCTTCAAAGTCTTTCATGCTGTAGCCGCCTAGAAGTGGATAGTCTGCAGCACCACCGTAACTTCTGTAGTCACCTACCCAAGCATCTTTTTGGTGGTTACGGATAAAGCGCGTGATGGCACTGTTGATACCTTTGTTAGTGTAGCCACCATATGTCAAGTCAGCTGCCCAATGATGGAAGGTCGAGTCGTACTCACCACCATGGCCCCACTCAATCGCAAAGCGCCAGCCTTGTTTGTTGATTTCTTTAGCAAGAACGTGAGTAGCCCAGGCACCGTTGTCACCAGATTGGCCATTGCCCCAAACGTCCACATAGATAAAGTCGAGACCTTCACCAAGTTTTTTCTTCAAGTCTTCCCAGCGAGCCAAGCGTCCATGTGCCAAGTCATAAGCCGCATCAATGTTGATCCCTTGGTCTAGCCAGTTCCAGCCATAGCTATAGCTGCCATCTGGATTCTTACGAAGAATATTTTCATTGAAGTATTTAGATTCTGGGTAAGTTTCAGAAGCGTTAACGTGGATACCAAGATATGCACCATACTTCTTAGCTTTCTCAATCAAGGTCTTAAAGTCTTTAGCTCCACCAATACGTTGTCCAATATCTGCGTAGTTCAAGTGACCGGAGTCATGTCCCTCACTACCATATCCTTTAAGGAGAACACCCTGTCCAAGACCATCTGTATGGAGGTTGATCTTCTTGATACCATCTAGAGTCATGAGGAATGGGTTTTGTGCTTGAGAACCAAAGTTCATCGCGATACGATAAGCTGTGATATCCTTGACTTTTTCCCAACCTTGAGGGTTGTTCATGATGCTACGATAAGCAATGGCACCATCTTGCCAGTCAACTTTGTTGTCTGCATTGGCATCTTCAGTGATAACAACCTTAGCACTTGGAAGTTCCTTGGTGTATTCTGGGAAAACAATGCCCTTATAAGCTTTTTCCCATTGCCATTCAGAGCTATGAATTCCTACATAGTTGGCATTTCCGACTGTTTCTTTATAAGCTGTCAAACGAGTCCAGTCATTCGAACCACCACCATAGCTGTTTTGAGAATTACTCCAAACACCTGCAGCAAGCTTATCTGTAGAAACAAATCCATACATGTAACCCTTAGCCAAGTCTTTCATTGGATTGGTCACATCGATATGATCATCCCCGCTGACATGGGTATTGTTTGACATAGTTGCCCCATCAAACTTAGCACCAGCTTGATCACTCGAAACAGAGACTAAAGCATTACCAAGGAAACTAATCGTAGAAAGCAATTTTCTTTCGTCATCAATCTTTTGACCTGGAGTGACTTGATTGTGGTTGACAATCTTGGTCACATCAAAGTGTAATTGATTGTCCACAACTTGCAAGCGTACTGTCATTTCCGCATTGATTAAGTGAGCATCATCGCGAAGCTTCATAACGTACTCTGCTGTTGTTTCATTGATTTTCTTATAAGTAACTTCAGGGGTGATTCGATGGTTATTGATAAAAACTTGGTTGAACTGTTGCACCTGTCCTGGTAAAGTATGGCCATTCAAGGTGTATTCTTTCACACGAGGAAAGGCTTGGTCAATCACTGCCTTGAGGACCTTAGACTGGATCGTATCATAAGTCACCTTGCTATCATCAACGGCTGGACCTGTTTCTTTCTGGGCAGGAGTATCATCCGCTTTTACGCCTTCTTGATTGTCTGTTTTAACGCTGACAACCGTACGGTCATTGCCATAAGTTCCTGCTTTAAGAAGGATCTTCTTCTCATTTTTAAGATTCTCATTGACCGCCCCTGGTAAAGTCACTGTGTCAAAGAGATTGACATCGTTATTGCTAGCATTAAGCTGGCCATCTGACTTAAGAGTGATAGAAAGACGGTTTACAGAACCCGTTTCTGGTGCTGCTACACGGTTGCCTTTATACCATGTGCTATTACCTGGAGTTTTGTATTCCCAGAACCAGCCACCTGAGTCGTATCCTACAAAAACATTGTTATTGGTATCTTTAAATTTCAAGAAGACACCAAAACGTGATTTGCCTTTTTCAGAATCTTCTTTGAAGGTTAAATCAACCGTCGCATTTCCATTAGCGTCAACTGTCAATCCTTGTTTTTCAAACAAGGCTGGTTTATCGCCATTGTCATTCTGCGCAGTCGACGACAACTGATTGTAGCGAACACCTTTTTCTTCACGAACAGCAACTGTTCCTTGTTGCTCTTTATTCGCTACTGTTTGCCATTCAGGAGTTACTGTCTTAGGTGTTTCAGGTTTAGCAGCTGCAGGTTTATCCTCTTTTGGTTTTTCTTCAGCCGGTTTTTCTTTCTCTTCCAAGTCTGCTGGCTTCACACTTGAAATTCCCTGCATGTGGTCTTGGATCCATTTTAGTTGAGCTGGTGAGAAGAGAATGCCTCCACTACGTTTTCCAACTACACCATTTTGGTGAACACCGACAAGTTTACCTTCTGTATCAAAGATACCACCGCCACTAGCACCAGGTTTTCCTCCTTGGTAACCAATCCCTTGGACACCTTCTCCGTATGGTTCCGCAAAATCAACTGTAGTATTGACAATCGGATTCAATTTTCCTTCTGGATAACCAAAGACATGAAGCTTATCTCCGATTTTCTTAACTACTGGCTTTTTGGTTACTTCAACAGGCGTATTTTCGAGAACTGTACGCAATCTCACAAGGGCCAAATCATTTTTGAATCCTTTCAGATAGCCTTCACGATCCCAATGAATGATATCTTTCTTGCTAAACTTGACATCTGGCAATCCTGGATATGAGATGCTATAGATATCTCCATCCCCTTGGTCATTATCCACAACCTTACGGATATTGCCATCTTGGCTGTCCTTGATAAAGTTATGAGAAACCGTCAAGACAAGGTCTTTAGCAACGACAATACCGCTACCTTCTCCTGATGGCGTCTTAATCTTAACAGTCGCGCCGTAGTTTAATTCCCCATTGGTAGTCTTAGCCACATCTTCTGGGACGAGCTTGCCAGTATCTTGGCCCAATTGATCCTTGTCAACTTCACGCCCATTATCTTCAGCTTTCTCCAACTTATCTTCTAATTCTTTTGGCAGATTGCTTGGCTTTTCAGACTTTTCTTTTTCTTGAGCCAACAATTCCTCTTCAGTCTTAGGTCCGTCAGTTATTTCATCAGAACCAGGATTCTGAGCAGCAGCTTCCTGATCAAAATCTCGCCCCTCATCACTAGCCCGCTTATCCAAATCAGCCAGTTCGCTCGGTAAATTAGTTGTTGAGCCAACAGTTGCTTGATCTGCTAAGACTGGGGCAGCAGCAAAGAAAGTCGCCCCAATCATTACCGAAGCTACTCCAAGCGTAAACTTACGAATACTGAACTTACAGCGTTTTTCAAAAAATCGTTTATCCATGAACTCCTAAATCCTTTCGTTTTCGCGTAAGCGTTTACATTTCTTTTTTAAAAAATACTCCTTCCTCCGAAAGTGCAATGCTTAAGCGTAATAAATAAAAAATAATTGTACTTTTAATATAACAAATAATGCCAAAGAAAGCAATAGGGAAAAACTAAAAATGAAGAATTTTTTCTCTATTCTGAAAAATTCTGTTTCCCATCTTACAGAGTCTTATAGCAAAGATAAAAAAGGACCTAACCATCATCTCAATGGCTAAATCCTTTATTTTTATAAAGTTATTTCACATGGTTTGCGAGATCTTCTTGAGCCTTTTTATTTGACTCTTCTTTTTCTTTCAACCATTTTTCTTGAGCTTTTTGGTATTCTTCTGCTGTTACTGGTTTATCTTGTACATCTAGGTATTTATACAAGAGGGCTTCGCTCATACCCTTGTTACCAGAGTATGCAAACGGAAGTGTAAATGGTACCATCTTAGACAACATTGGACGACCAGTTTGAGAAGTTGTTGGGATGAGCAAGGCACTGTCGGTCAACCAAGCTTGGGCAGCAGCATATTTTTCATAACGTTTTGAAACGTCATTCACTTCTTCACCAGCTTCCACAACCATTTTTTCGTAGTCTTCCAAACCAACTTGCTTCGCTGCAGCGTTGTTTGTTCCAGAGTCAAATCCTAGGTAAGTCTTTGTATTTTCCCCTACAGACGGCTTGATGATATCAAGGTAAGTAGATGGGTCTGCAAAGTCTGGAGACCATCCAACGTTATCTGAGATATCCCAGTCTTCTCCAGCAGCTGTTTCAGCAAAGTAAGTGATATTCAAGACATCATCTTTTTGAAGTTGTTGGATATCGACAACGACGTTCTCTGCCCCTAGAGTAGCTTCAAGCGATTGTTTGAAGGATTGAACACGTTGAACTTTTGTTGTATTGGTTTGGTCTACAGGCATATCCAAGTGAATTGGGAATTGTACACCTTCAGCTTGAAGAGCTGCCTTAGCTTTGGCAAATTCTGCTTTGGCCTTATCTGGGTTGTAGAGTCCATCTTGAGCATCAGCCAAATTCACGTTGCTCCACTCGTCACCATAAGTCACCAATTTCTCTTTGACCATTTCGCCAAAGTTCTTTCCATCTGCCTGCACGAATGCTGGCGGTACAAACAAGTTACGAAGTAGCTTAGTAGCACCACTTGCACCATTGACTTGAGAAGCATAGGCTGTTCTATCAAAACCAAAGGCAAGTGCTTGACGGAAGTCTTTGTTTAGAAGAGCTTTCTTGGTAGAATTTTTTTGTTCATCAGTTGTTTTAGATGAGTGTTGATAAGATTGACGATCGATATTGATACCAACTAAGAAAGTTGATGAGTCTTGTTGTGTATAAACAATATTGTCTTTATATTCTTTTTCAGTCTCTGGGTAGCTAGCGCTTGTTGGGAAAAGACGCGCCATTGTAAAGCTGCCATCTTTGAAGGCTTCGGTTGGTTTGTTGGTATCTTGACCATCCCAGTAGGACAATTTCACTTTATCGAGATGAACATTGTCCTTATCCCAATAGTTTGGATTTTTTTCAAACTCAACAGAAGATTTGGCTACGATAGATTTAAGCAAGAATGGTCCATTATATAGGATGCTACTTGGATCTGTTCCTTTAGCAAAATCATCCCCTTTAGAGTTTAAGAACTCTTCATTAACTGGAGCCATTACCCCCATCGTTGTCTTAGAATTCCAGAAACTTTCTGGCTTGTTCAAGGTGTACTGAACAGTGTGGTCATCAAGAGCCTTAATACCTACTTCTGCGAAATCTTTGATTTCTCCTTTTACATAGGCATCCAATCCTTTGATTGATTCCTGAACAAGATAAAGACCATCTGATTTTTTATCAGCAGCATATTTTAGACCAGTTACAAAGTCTTGCGCTTTAACCGTTGCGTATTCTTCTCCTTCAGAAGTATACCATTTTGCATCCTTCCGAATGGTATAAGTATAAGTCAATCCATCCTTGGATACTGACCAATCCTCGGCCATTGACGGTACAAAGTTACCATAGCGGTCATTTTCTAGCAAGCCATCAACAACGTTACTGGTAATATTTGCAGTAGCTGCCTTACCAGTTGTCAAATAGTTGAGGTTGTCAGGATCTGTTTCATAGATATATGAGAATGTTTTCTCAGATTTTGCACTCGATCCTGATCCAGAGCAAGCAGCTAGAGTCGCAGCCGCCAATAAGGTTACACCCGCAAGGGCAAATATTTTTGAACTTTTCATTTATTTCTCCTTTAAAACTTTCTCTCCATTATAGACTCTTTTTAGAGAGATGTCAACAGAATTTTCTGAATTTTTTACTTAATTTGGTAAATTCTGATAAAATGATTTTCTTTTAAAAATTTACCTCACATTCATATCACCTAGCACGATTTTTTTCTAGCAATAATCCTTAAAATAAGACCGGATAACAGATTTTTTATCATTTTTTTGCTATGATTAGTTAGAAAGAAGAAAAGTGAAGGAGAAGACAATGATATTAATTACAGGTGCGAATGGTCAACTCGGTACTGAACTACGTTATTTACTAGATGAACGAAATGTGGACTATGTTGCAGTGGATGTGGCCGAAATGGATATCACTAATTCTGAAATGGTTGAGAAAGTCTTTGCCGAGGTTAATCCAACTCTAGTCTATCATTGTGCAGCTTATACTGCTGTTGATGCGGCAGAAGACGAGGGGAAAGAACTGGATTTTGCCATCAACGTAACTGGAACTGAAAATGTAGCCAAGGCCTCTGAGAAATACGGATCTACTCTGGTCTATATCTCGACAGACTATGTCTTTGATGGAAAGAAACCCGTCGGACAAGAGTGGGAAGTCGATGACCTACCTGATCCGCAGACAGAGTACGGGCGTACCAAGCGAATGGGTGAGGAACTCGTTGAAAACCTTACGTCACAGCATTATATCATCCGCACTGCTTGGGTCTTTGGAAATTATGGCAAAAACTTTGTCTTTACCATGCAAAATCTTGCTAAAACCCATAAAACTCTCACTGTTGTCAACGACCAACACGGTCGTCCAACTTGGACACGTACCTTGGCCGAATTCATGACCTATTTGACTGAAAATCAAAAAGAGTATGGCTACTACCACTTATCAAATGACGCAGCTGAAGACACCACTTGGTATGACTTTGCTGTCGAGATTCTTAAAGACAGTGATGTTGAAGTAATACCAGTAGACTCCAGCAAGTTTCCTGCCAAGGCTAAACGCCCCCTCAATTCAACCATGAGTTTGACCAAAGCAAAGGCGACAGGTTTCGTCATTCCAACCTGGCAAGATGCCCTTAAAGAGTTTTATAAACAAGAAGTAAGAAAATAAAAGATTACGACATACATAAAAAGCAAGATACCATGAGGTCTCTTGCTTTTTAGTATCTGATTACTTAATCACTTGTTGCGTTTTAGCATAGTTAGCCTCTACCGCTTCTTTTTCAGATTTCCACCAGTTTTGGTTGTCTGTATACCATTTGATGGTCTCTTTGAGGCCTGCTTCAAAGTTGGTAAACTCGGGTTTCCATCCTAGTTCATCACGAAGTTTGCTGGCATCGATGGCATAGCGGAGGTCGTGACCAGCTCGATCTGTCACATGGTCATAAGCATCAGCTGGTTGCCCCATCTCCTTTAGGATGAGTTCCAACACTTCCTTATTGTTCTTCTCACCGTCAGCACCAATCAAGTAAGTTTCGCCAATTTGACCCTTTGTCAAAATTGTCCAAACACCTGATGAATGGTCATTGGTGTGAATCCAGTCACGAACGTTTTTACCTTCACCATAGAGTTTTGGCTTGATACCACTCAAGATATTGGTGATTTGACGTGGAATGAACTTCTCGATGTGCTGATAAGGACCATAGTTGTTTGAACAGTTAGAAATAGTCGCTTTGACACCAAAAGAGCGCACCCAAGCTTTGACAATCAAGTCTGAAGCTGCCTTGGTTGATGAGTATGGCGAGCTAGGATTGTACTTGGTTTCAGCTGTAAACTTCTCACCTGGACCTTCTCCATGACCTGGCAAATCTTCACGCAGAGGCAGGTCCCCATAGACTTCATCAGTTGACACATGGTGGAAGCGAAGGTCGTATTTACGTGCTGCTTCCAAAAGAGTGTAGGTCCCGATGAAGTTGGTATGGATAAAGGGACTCGGATCATTGAGCGAGTTGTCATTGTGACTTTCTGCCGCATAATGAACAATGGCATCTGCTTGAGCAGCTAGCTTATCGACCAAGGTTGCATCTGCAATATCTCCAACAACCAACTCAACACGATCACCTATAATTTCTTCAATATTGGCACGATTACCCGCATAAGTCAGCTTGTCCAGTACTGTCACATGGACGTCTGGAAAGTTATTATAAACATAATGAACAAAGTTAGAACCGATAAAACCAGCCCCACCTGTCACGATGATATTTTTGTATTCAGTCATTTTTATTCCCTAATTTTTTTACAAATCTTCTTTTCTTAGTGGTTTGACATCCTTAAGCAGTGGATGATGTTTATCTGCTTCCGAAACTTCTGCTTCTGCTAGGTTTTCCCACTGGATGCCCAAAGCTGGGTCTGCATAGTTGACAAAAGCATATTTAGGCTTGAGTTCAAGTGCCCAGTAGTCATTGACCAGATAGCTATAAGAAACTGTATCCGAGAGGACTTGGAAACCATTGGCTACGCCACGAGGGACAAAGATTCCCTTACTTGCATCAATCTCGGTCTGATAAACATTTCCAAAAGTCTCACCTTCACGTAGGTCAACCCAAGAACCCAGAACCTTGCCACCATCTGCTACTGAGATATACTTGTCCCAAGGTTCAGCATGGAGACCTCGAAGAACATTTTTGCGAGAAAAGCTGATATTGTTTTGCAGTTTTCCTTCAGCAAAGAAGCTTTCAGGAAAACCAAGCGGTAGCATCTTTTCTTTCTGAAAATTTTCCTTGAACCAGCCACGATTGTCACCATGAACCGGAATGTCGAACTCTAACAAACCTGGAATGGCATCAATCTTGTGCACTGCAAGTGTTTTGCCGAAAAAAATATCTGTCATCTAGATTTCTCCAATCAAACGGAGCAAGTATTGCCCGTATTCATTCTTCTTGAGAGGTTGCGCCAACTTCAGCACATCTTCGCGGCTGATATAACCCATTCGGTAGGCAATTTCTTCTAGGTTGGCAACCTGAACATTTTGCATCCTTTGAACCGTTTCGATATATTGGGATGCTTCTAACAGACTCTCATGTGTCCCAGTATCCAACCAGGCAAAACCACGTCCCATAACTTCAACTGACAAATCCCCACGCTTCAAATAGGCATTGTTGACATCTGTGATTTCCAACTCGCCACGAGCGCTTGGTTTTATCTGTTTGGCAATCTCCACAACATCATTATCATAGAAATAAAGACCGGTCACTGCATAGTTAGAGCGAGGATTCTCCGGTTTTTCTTCTATGGAAATAGCATTCATATCTGTATCAAACTCGACCACACCAAAACGCTCTGGATCCTTCACTTGGTAGCCAAAAACAGTCGCACCTTTCTCTTTCTGGGCTGCCTTTTGAAGCATTTTGCTCAAACCAGGTCCATGATAGATATTGTCGCCCAAAATCAAGGCAACACTATCGTCACCGATAAATTCTTCACCGATAAGAAAAGCTTGAGCAAGCCCATCGGGACTTGGTTGTTCCGCATAAGAAAGCTTGATTCCAAATTCGGAACCATCCAAGAGCAGGTCCTTAAAACGGGGCAAATCCTGTGGTGTTGAGATAATCAAAATGTCCTTAATCCCTGCCAACATCAAGGTTGACAAAGGATAGTAAATCATGGGTTTATCATAAACCGGCATCAGCTGTTTTGACGCTACCCGAGTAAGTGGGTACAGGCGCGTTCCCGAACCACCTGCAAGAATAATACCTTTCATAATGAAGTAACCTTTCTAACGAACTGATTAATGAGTAGCTTCAAATTCTTACTTCAATTTAGAAATAGCCGATTTCAGATAATCACCATTTCGAAGCGCTACTCCTACTTGTCTGGCATTAGCCGACAGTTCCATGTAATCTTGATCTGTCAAATCATCTAGTACTTTTTGGAGGTCATGTAGAGAATCAACTGCTAGACCACACTGTTTATCCAGAACAAAATGTGAGAGAGCCGACTCTTTCCAGACTATTAGGGGAAAACCTGAAGCTAAGTAGAGAGAGGCCTTGTGCGAGTTGTTAAAGCGTAGGTAGTTTCCGTAAGAACCTTGGCAGGTTTCTGAGCTGTCTCCGTCCCAGACCAAACCAAAACTACCTTCAAGAGCAGCTGGGAGGTCATCCGGCATAAAGGAACCAAAGTAGGTGGTGTTTTTCAATGCACGACTTTCATCATAGCCCACTCCATACAAGTTATAGGCTGGCTGATCTGGCAAGTTATAAAGATAACCTGACTTTGCAGGGTTCAAATTTCCAGCTACGATAATAGGTTGATTTTTTTGAGGAACAACTTGCACCTCAAAGTTAGGAATCAGATAGTCAAAAATCTCCAAGCTAACCATTTTATCTGCTGGCACTCCTTGACCTACTAGAACTTTCTTCATGATATCGTTATGAACGATAATGCCATCCACTGACATCAAAGCTTTCTTTTCCTGGAAGTAATTGCGCACTTTATGACGGAATTTCACTTCTGAACCTGCTGCATGACGCAAGGTTTCAATATCATGGATCAACAGATAGAATTTTGCTCCTCTTTTTTGCGCCTGCTTAATGAGTTGTGAGATGAAAAATGTATGGTGGATAATAGGGAACTGAATCACCAATTCATCTCCGGCTCCCAACTGATCAAACACAGACTTGGTCGCACGATATTTGTGTTGTTGAGCTTTAAAGAAATTCATCTTATACCAATTCTCAACCTTGAGCTCCAAGCCCTCATAACCCTCTGAGATTAGAATAGCTTCCACGTCATTTCGTGCCTTACTCCCTGCATTCTTTTCGTGTGCATTATGCAGAAATGAATCCTTCAGATAATATTTCAACTTTTCTCCCCTTTATCTGTGATGTTCTTAGATACTCCCTAGTTCTTCTTCTACCACATCCAATGCACGTTCAACAGTCACATGCATATCATAGTATTTATAATCTGCCAAGCGTCCACAGAAGATAACGTGGCCATTTTTCTCAGCTTCTGCTAGATACTGCTCATAAATAGCATTGTTTTTGGCATCATTGATTGGATAGTAAGGCTCATCTCCTCTTTTCCAATCTGCTGGATATTCACGAGTAATAACGGTCTTGGCTTGAGTCCCAAACTCAAAATGTTTGTGTTCGATGATTCGCGTATAGGGAATATCACGTTCAGTATAGTTGACTACGGCATTTCCTTGATAATTTTCTTGGTCCAAAACCTCATGCTCAAAACGGAGACTGCGATACTCAAGTTCACCAAATTTATAGTCAAAGAACTGATCAATCATCCCTGTGAAGACAATCTTAGTTGCTGAAGCCTCCAAGTTCTCCCGATCAGCAAAGAAATCTGTATTAAGCTCTACTTCGATTCCTTCCAACAACTTTTCGATGATGACATTGTAACCACCAATTGGAATCCCTTGGTAACGGTCGTTGAAATAATTATTGTCATAAGTCAATCGAACTGGTAAACGCTTGATGATAAAGGGTGGTAGTTCAGTAGCAGAACGCCCCCATTGCTTTTCGGTGTAACCCTTGATTAACTTTTCATAGACATCCGTACCAATCAACTTAATGGCTTGTTCCTCTAAGTTTTTAGGCTCAACATCTTGCATGTGTGTCGTCTGCTCAGCAATCTTGTCCTTGACTTCTTGGGGTGTCTTTGTCCCCCACAAAGCATAGAAAGTATTCATGTTAAAAGGCAGATTGTAAAGATGTCCTTGATAGTTGGCAATAGGAGAATTGATGTAATTGTTAAACTCCGCGAACTGATTGACATAATCCCAGACCTTTTTATTAGATGTATGGAAGATATGAGCCCCATACTTGTGGACATTGATTCCTTCAACAGATTGGCAATAGATATTTCCACCGATGTGGTCACGTTTGTCAATCACCTTCACCTTCTTGCCACGTTTGTTGGCTTCGTGGGCAAAGATTGCACCTGACAAGCCAGCACCGACAATCAAATAATCGTACATAAAATCTCCTTATTTCTTTAAAACACTTTTTAGTTCTTGAAAATCCAAGACACGTAAGACCAAAACCAAGCCACCATAGACTAGGAAGCCAAGGGCAGCATAAATCAAGACATTCATAACAGACGAGAAGTGTATGAAAGCTTGTACAGAATACAAGGCACCGTACATCAAGAGAGCAGCTAAAAATATTTTTAGCATAGGTGGAAGGATCTTGACCTCTTTTAGATACGAACGTGTAAAGTAGAGTTGGATCAGCCAGACCAAACCTTCTGTCGCAACAGATACGATCGACGCCCCAATATAACCTAGAGGTGGGATTAAGAGGAGATTCAAGCCCACACTGAAAATAGCTGGAATAGTTGTTGACAGCATAAATTCACGATTCTTATTGTGAGGAATCAAGATTTGAATTCCCATGATATTGGTCCAGCCAATAAAGAACATTCTAAAGGCCATGATGGCAATCGCATAGCGAGCATCTTGGAAGTCTTGCCCCAGGAAAAAATTAACAAAATCTTTGTTAACAATCAAAATCCCCGCAATCATCGGGAAAATAACCAAGTTATACACTAAGAAAGACATTTCATGTAACTTGTTAACCGCCTTTTGATTGCCTGATGAGAGGAGATTGGAGACCCGGGGCAACATAACACTACCAAGCGACGTTACCAAAGTCAACAAAATATTCAATAATTTCAAGGCTTGATCATAGATCCCGACATCCTTGGTCGAAGACAAGGCCCCTAACATAGTGCGATCTAGCGTGATGTAGAGCGAAATGGCAATCTGTGGCAGAAACAAGAGAATGACTGGTTTGATATGCTCTTTGGCATAGGCTATATCCAAATGCGGCTTGCGAATGTGCTCCCGAGCAGGAAGCCACATACTCAACTGACCTAGTAGATCATAGGCAACCAAGAGGATGATATACAAGTACAAGTCGGATGGTTTCTTAACAAATAGGAATATCGAAACAACACCTAGAAGTTTGACCATTGTGTTACGAGCTGTGATTTTTTTGAAATCTTCTAACCCTTGAAAAAGCCAAGAAATATCAAAACCACGAGACAGCAAACTAAAGCCAAGTATATAGGCAATTGGATTGCTCATCGACGGCACAAGCAAGCAGACAATGATATAAAGCGTAATCGCTAAACAGGTTGAAAGGACTTGTAAACTGTAAATGCCCCAGAAGGTTTTCTGAACATTGTTTCGATGTCCTGAAATCTCCTTGGTCCCATAATTGGCCACCCCAAGTGTCGCTAAGAGTATAAAGTAAGTTACTATTGAGTTGTAGTACCCATAGGAACCTAAGTCATTGGATGAGAAAACCCGAGTAATATAGGGTGTAGTAATGACTGGTAAAACGATTACTAACAGCTGATAAGAAAGATTATATAAATAATTTTTTAATACTTTCACAAGGAGTTCCTCGTTGTAGATTTCTTCGATTCAAATTCAATAACTGGCAAGGTTGCAAATAGAGTAAACATAAAAATATTATAAGACGGGCGAACCCAGAAGGCCTCAAACATACAGTTGACTGCTATTAAGGATAAGGCCGTCAATAGCAAATAATTCTTTTTTCGATAAAGTGACCAAGACCTAACTATGTATAACACGACCAATAAGAGAACTGGAATCATCCCATAGGTAAAGAGCATCTGAACGTAGGAAGAGTCTACATAGTCGTAGCTCAAAACGGATTCTGTACGCCCCCCATAACCGACAAATGATATGCCCCGAATCCCAAACCACTGCACTGCATATTTTTTTAGTGCCTCATGTCCTAGGTGTAATCTCATACTAAAAAAATTGTTTAGAGCCACATACATTGGATGAGACCAGGTAAATTTAGAAGAGAGATAAATCATTACTGAAGACGCTATACCAGCCGATAAAGGAAGTAAAGCAAAAAGCCGTCGCTGTTTATCATTTCGGAAATAAAAGTACAGAAAAATGAGCGCCATTACAGTAATAGAAGCGGCATTAAGCCTCGCATCGCAATATCGAATAATGAAATAAGCCAGACCAAATCCTAAGGCAGTCCGTAAAATAATGAATTTCTTTCTAAAGATATACGATATAGCTGTATATAGATAAAAACAGTGAGAAGCAAAATCAGTTGGATAAATAAAACCAAATGAATTTCGAACAACGACTCCCGCAGATCGTGATTGGACAAATTGCAAGTTTGGAATAGCACCAATCACGGCCAAGAACACTATCAATACAATAAAAAACAAGGCTACAACAGAGTATATTTTAAGTACACTTTCCATCTCAGCCTTGTAAAGAAAGACAAGCAGAAACATATACATCAATGCATTAAGGTTCCCAGTCTTATAGTAAACCATGCCCCCAGCAAAAAGAAGAATTGGTGCAAAGATGAGATAGCTTATAGAGTAGTGATGAATATAAGCAAATCGCATAGCAAGTAACAGGACCGCAAAAAAAGAAACTAGATTAGGAATCTTAGGTAAAACAGGAGCTAACATAGACGTATTGATCATATCTATGGAGACAATCACTATTAAAACTGCTGCAATTAGCAATTTATCACGTTCTAACTTTAACATTTTCTTTTTCCTTTTCTTCTTTCATCCCTAACTCTTACTTAGGATTTTTTTAACTTTTTAAATTGATAATAGAGCCGCGGATGCTTAGTAATTAAAACATAGAGGATCCTACGTTTCTTGCTAACTCTAGCATTCTTCAAAACAAGAGGCAAATAAGGCCTGGTTTTCTCCTGAAGACGCTTGAACTCTGATGGATTTCCATCCTGAATCATCGTAAAGATAAGAAGACTTCCTGTAAAGAAGCGTGAAATGATGGCTTCTTGGAGTTCTGAACTCTCAGGATAGGTTGCATTCACAACCTCTTTTAAATGATCAATTGCTTCGTAAAACTCATATTGTTTAGGTGTGAAAGCTGAGGCAGTAATGCTACCTGGTCTGTGGTAATAATGGTAAATCGGAAGATGAAACAAGGCCACGGATTGGGCTTGGTTGAGATGCTCACTGATGACATAGAGGTCTTCGTAGATGCGCCCCTTGGGGAAAGGAGCTTTCTCAAGAAGCTCTTTCCGATAGAGTTTCCCACAAGCAGAGACTGTTACAAGATCTCCATAGAGCATCTCAGTTAGAGCCTTTGCCTTGTCATAGACCTTAACTTGGTCTAGATCAAGCTGATCCAAGTGAAAATTTTGAGAACGATGATAGTGAGCTGTTGGCTCTACTTTACCACTAACCATATCTGCTTGGGTACGACCTTGTAGCTCTGCTAGCAATTCCAAGGCGCAAGGTTCCAAATAGTCGTCTGGATCTAGGAAGGTAATCCAGTCACCCTTGGCTTTCAAGACCCCATAGTTCCGAGCATCAGACAAGCCACCGTTGACCTTGTGGTAGCTAGTCACCCAATCATATTGCTGAGCATACTGGTCACATAAGGGTCCTGAGCCATCACTCGAGCCATCATCAATCAAGAGGACTTCCATATCCTTGTAAGTCTGATGTTCCAAACTCTCCATGGCATAATGAAGGTAGTCCTCCACATTATAAACAGGCACAATTACCGAAATCATATTTTCTTTTCTTTCTCTTACTTAGTTTTACAGTTTAAATCTCAAATGAGCTTCTATCTGGAAGCAGTTGATCCATAGCCTTGATAAAGTCTGTCATCAGCTGTTCCTCATCTTGAACATTGTGTCCGTCATTAATACACATAATTTGGTATCTACCAGAATTCAGTAATTTCCAAAAATCTGGTCCGGCATTATCCAAAGAAAAGAGTCCCCCCAACTTAGGATTTCCGACAGCGTATTGACCACTAGCAATCTGCCAATACTTAAAGAGCCAAACATTAGTATCAGATGGATTTCTAAAGCGACTGGCCGAAGTTCTTTCCAAGACAGCTTTTTCCTTTTCCCATACCAAGTTCATCGTTGATCTTAGTAGAGGATAGGGCAGATGACTCTCCCAGAAACCACAGATAAACTGACTATTTCTGTATAGTAGCGACTTAACGATACTTTTTAATCCCTGCTTTGGATCAAAGAATTGGCCATTCTTCAAAATTTCATTTCGACTGAAATAGCTAGTGACAATCTCCATGTCATTTATCTGAAAATTCCCCGTTCCATATCGCTCAGGAATAATCGGTGAAAGAGCCGTATTATATTTGGGTAAACCATCCTCTGAGAAAAAATCTGTCGGCTCGACTGGAGCTGTCAAATACATATCGTCATTAAAAAAAACAAAATGCTCTGAGAGACCAGGGATTCGATGGATGTTACTTTCGATAGGATTGGCAGAAAAAACTGGTAGGTAGTCATTACAGATAATCTCTGTATGATCTACCAACACCAATTTATCACTGTTTAACTCTAACCAGCTTGGCTTTTGCTGGTCGGTCACGAGGTAGACCTTATTAACCCAAGGAGCAAATTTTTCAACTCCTCTAAACCAATATTTAAAGGTCCCCCATTCTCGGTAAGCCTTGACTGAATTCATACTCTGTTTAGAAGTATTAACCGATCCATCATAGCTTGATTTTTTTTCTTGCCACACAGGATCATTCCCATCAACCCAAGTAACAACAAAATCTATTTTATTCATAACTAATCTTTTCTATCTGTTTTATACAACTCCGAAAAGTTCTTGATGTAACTCTCCAAAGAAAACAGCTCTTTTTGTCTCTGATATCCTACTCGCCCAAATTTTTCTCTTTTTTCAGAACTATCTAGTAAGAGAGAAATGGCATTAGAAAGTTCTTGAGGACGATTTGGTTTGACTAAGCAACCACTTTTGTCATCTACTACCATTTCAGCTATTCCCCCATTGTTATAACCAACAACTGGTTTTGAACAAGCCATGGCTTCTAGGACTACTGTAGGTAGGGAATCAGGTTTTATACTTGGTAAGACAAAGATATCAAACATATTATAAAGTTCAGAAGTCTTATCGTAGTAATCAATACGATGAATTTGTGACACAACAGATGAAGAAGCTATTCTCTTATCTAGTTCTTCTAAGCGCCATTCTTCACCAGGAAAAACACCTCCAGCTAGGAAAGCCACCGCTTGCTCATTCTTTTCCAAAAGTGGCTCGACTGCTTCTATGAAATCATTTTGTCCTTTGATAGCATTGACCCGACCAATCATGCCAATCACAAGTGCATCTTGCGCAATGTCAAATTTTTCACGAATAGAAGACGCATCCATTGGATAATAGACAGCATTATCGACACCGTTATAAATCACTTCCACTTGGCTATCTTTGATAAAGGGAGACCGCTTGATATGATTAGCGACTGCTTGGGACACCGTCACAATCTTGTCTGCATATCGTCCCATGAGCATATTGATAAAGTCAGAAATAGCTTTGGGTTTGACGATAATCTCATGAACATGCCAAATCAAAGGCAGCTTGAGCTTGCGTTTCAAATAGATGCCCTCCAAAACAGCCGCTGTATTATTGTGAACCATATCTATACTGTGTTCTCGAGCATAGAGGGCGATTTGCTTAGCATAGAAATTATAAGAGCGAATATAGTCGGCAATGCCCTTAGGATTAAAGTATTTTCTACGTAAAATCGGATAATCCAACACACTGACCTGAGCCCCAACTTGGCGCAAGGCCTCGACTAAAACACCGTCATTTGGCAGGATGACGTGAGCTTCAAATTCTTTGGAATCCAATCCTTTGATCAATTCCAATAAAACCTTATCTGCTCCATACATTTCTGCACCTGCATGCAAGTATAAAATCCGTTTCATTCCCTATCCTTTAAACACTTCTTCATAATCTGACACAATCTTTTCCCATGTGAAAGCTGAGATAATTCTTTGGCTTGACTTGAAATCCAAGTCAGCTATCACTACCTGATCAAATCCCTCTACTTCCTCAATGACGCGTGCCAACTCATCTTTTTTCCAATAAATAGCCCCGTCTTCACCAACCTCACGGTTAAAGCCAACATCTAGCAACAAATTCAGTTTTGTAGATGCTAGAGCTTCCAGTAGAGAAGGGTTGGTCCCTCCAACCTCATGCCCATGGAAATAGGCAAAAGCATTTTCACGAATGTACTTAAGCAATTCTTGGTCATAGACCGTACCGACAAATTTGACCCTAGGATCTTTGTCAAAACCAGTATCTTGTAACAACTGGTCGTAAAATTTATTCTGCTCGACATTTGTAATGAGGACAAAGTCCTTCTTAGACTTGGACTTGATAAATTCACGAATCATGGTTTCGTAGTTGTTTTCAGGAACGAATCGCCCCACCACTAGATAATAACCATTTTCGCTAACACCTTTTTCCTGATACCAGTTCCGAACCTTGGTATCTTCTGCCTTCAGGCTTGAAGGAGCAGTGTCTGTCCCATAGGCAATATAGGTGGTCTTTGGTTGATACTGTTTATAGTCCTCTTTGATATATTTTTCAATATTTTTGCTATCACATACCAATAAATCAGCATGCTTGACCATGAGTTGCTCTGAGAATTTCCAGTACTTACGAACTGGCAGGCTCCATTTTTCTCGTAGCCATTCATGACCATCTGGATTTACCAGCAACCGACCACCAATCGCACGAATCTTTTTCTTAAGTCCAGAAATAAAGGGCCCGATGCGACAAGCTAAAATGTAAAAAATCGGAGCCTCGTCCTTGTTTTCCTTAGCCAATTCAATAGCCTTATTGACCGCTGCGATATCGTAAGCAATAGCACGAGCTGGTCCGATATTGGGTACATCGATGTTGAAGCAAATGGCTCCATTGTGCTCAAACTGATCTTCCGTAATACCAGACTTGGCTGAATTTTCACGCATACAAGCAACATAGTATTGTATGTTGCTGTCTTTTTGGTATTCGGTTAATTTTTCAACAAAGGTCTCAAATCCTCCATACTTGGCAGGAATCCCCTTTGAACCAATGATATAAACTGACTTTTTCATTTCTCTCCTAACAAGACTGAGGGGCAGAAATTACTTCGCCCCATCTCTCATAAATACAACCTTAACGGTCTTCAATAAAATTTCAATATCTTTCCAAATTGTCCAATCGTCTATATAAGCGACATCTAATTTAACAACTTCATCAAAATTCTTAATCTCACTTCTACCACTAACTTGCCAAAGTCCAGTGATACCCGGTTTAAAACTCAATCGACGTTTTTGTTCAGGTGTGTATGTCTCATATTCATCAACTGTTGGCGGTCTTGTTCCAACTAGACTCATATCCCCTTTCAAAACATTCCAAAACTGAGGAAGTTCATCCAAGCTAGTTTTACGGATAAAACGACCAATTTTAGTAATGCGAGGATCATTGTCCATCTTAAACATGCCACCCTGCATAGTATTTTGCTCCAGCAATTCTCTCTTTTTATCCTCTGCATCAACACACATTGATCTAAATTTATAAAAAGTAAAATGTCGGCCGTTTTTTCCTATGCGAGTCTGGGCAAAAATAGCAGGTCCACCATCTTTTCGAATAGCTGGCACTAGAACTATGCTGACTAAGCCACAAATCATTAAACCAAAAATAGAACCAATAATATCTATGACACGCTTAGCAATGACATGACTATTTTTATAAAATTTCGTCGAAAAAGTAATGACATTTAGACCAGCCATCCCACGAATTTTTTTATCACTACCTAGATAGTTATTAAAAGCATTCAGGTTAACTGTCACGTCAATTCCCATTGTCTCAAAAAGTGAGATAAACTCCCCGATGTCATACTCTTCACTTGGTAGATTGATAAAGACCTCATCGACAACTTCATGAGTAGCAAAGTCTAAGATGTTCTCAGCAGGTACAACGGTTAAGGTTTGATGCTGAAAATCAGGCCGGTCTAAAACACTGACCGCCACCAAATTCCAAAAAATTTCTCCCGACTCTATCAGCCTATCGATGACTTTTTCAACCCTAGAGGTCGCTGTTATCAAGAATATCTTCTTACTCCCCTTGAGATTTGGAAAGATGCGTTTTCTATAGCGTTTAATGCACAGATTCAACAAATACAACAGAATAGAGTGTATTGTCAAAAAATAAATCATCCCTCGTCTAGAGATACTAAAACGATCTTCTAAGAAAAAATTCGAAACACTGATAGCTAAAGCAAAGAACACGATATACTTTGTAGTGTTGATAAACTCTGCTAAATAGCCTCTTTTAAAAAAATCATGCCCATAATCACTGATATAAAACACAAAAAAATGAAGAATGAACAAGATAATAACAGAAGTATTTACAATCTCTGTTTCCTTTACAAAACTAAGTAAATATGCTAATAAAATGACAAGAAAACTCTGGATTGCCGCCAAAGTAATCTTCAACCCCTTTTCTTCCATAATATCTTCCCTAAACTATTTATTATTTTTTGCCATAATTCCCATAGTTTCCATATGCTCCATAGGAGCCATATTTTTCAACTGAAGTATTGAGTTTATTAAGCACAATTCCTAAGAATGGTTTTCCTGTTTGTTCGAGTTGTTCTTTAGCTTTTTGGACATCACGACGATTTGTTTCACCAGCAGCAGTTACCAAAACAGAAGCATCACATTTTTGAGTGACGATAGCTGCATCGATGACAACTCCGATTGGCGCTGTATCCACAATGATGTAATCAAAGTACTTACGCAAGGTATCAAGCATGGTTGCAAAATTTTCACTTTGTAGCAAAGCTGTTGGGTTGGGTGATATAGAACCCGCTTGAATAACAAACAAGTTTTCAACATTGGTATCACATAGGCCTTGTGATAGGTCTGTCGTCCCAGATAAGAACTCTGTTAGTCCAGTAATCTTCTCGCGTGATTTAAAAACACCTGACATGACAGAATTACGAATATCGGCATCGATCAAAAGCGTCTTATAGCCCGCACGAGCAAAAGCCCAAGCAATATTTGTAGAAGTAGTTGACTTCCCTTCTCCCGGTTTCACAGACGTAATCGAAATAACTTTCAAGTTATTCCCACTCAACTGTATATTGGTACGAAGCGCATTGTAATACTCTTCAGCTTTTCTTGCCAAATCTAATTTTTTTTGTACAATCTCTAATGTTGGCATCTCTCTCTCCTATTTCAATTTATCCAAATTTGGAACTACTCCCAATAGCGCAATTTGCATCACATCTTCGATATCTTCTGGACGTTTCACTCGTGTATCTAAGAGCTCAACTAGGAGAACCGTAACAACCATTACAACTGCGCCAGCAAGAAAGCCAACCATGGTATTGCGACGGATATTTGGAGACGATGGGGATGTTGCAGGACGCGCTTCTTCAAGTGTTGTCACATCTGAAACTCGCGTGACACTGATGATTTTTTGAGCAGCAACCTCTCTCAAAGAGTTAGCGATGCGGCTCGCTTCTTCAGGCAAACGATCTGTCACAGAGATAGAAACAATACGCGTATCCACTGGAACTGTTACCTTAATTTTACTAGCTAGACCTTTTGGAGGGAGATCTAGTTTCAAATCAGTCGCAACTTTTTCTAAAACGTCTTGCGAGAGAATGATTTCACGATAGTCTTTTACCAAGTAAGATCCAGCTTGCAAGTCTTGGTTGGTCAAACCTGGCTTATCTCCCTGATTGCGGTTGACCACATAAATGCGGGTCGTACTGGTAAACTCTGGTTTCACAATAAAACTACTGTAAGCAAATGCTACTGCCCCTGTCACGAATGCTACCAAGACAATCAGCAATTTTCGTTTCCATAGAATTTTTAACAAGTGGAATACATCAATTTCCATCATATTTTGTTCTTTCATTTTTTCTCCTAAATTAGTTGATCCATTATGATTTTTCTTGGGTTCTCTTTAAAGAGTTCCTTGGCCTTGTTTTCACCGTATTTTTTGGCAATGATATCATAGGCTTCTTCCATATGAGGAGGTCTATGATCCAAGTTGTGCATATCACTAGCGATTACATGAACGAGGTCACGCTCTAAGAAATACTGAGCTCTCTTTTTCATGAATTTATAAGTTTCTCCGAAGAGTTTCGGTTTCAAGACATGAGAACTATTGACTTGAGTATAACATCCCATGTCAATCAGCTCTTGCACGCGCTTTTCATTATTTTCTAAAGCATCATAGCGTTCAATGTGGGCAATGACTGGAGTAATACCCAGCATTAGAATATCACTCAGTCCCTTATGCATATCTCGATAGGGTGTATTCATGCTAAATTCAATCAAAGCATAGCGACTATCGTTGAGCGTAGGGATTAATTTCTTTTCCAACTTTTCAACGACATCCGGAGTATAGTAGATTTCAGCCCCATAGGCAATGATTAGGTCATCAGCAACTTCCTTAGCTATTTCCCGAACCTTGAGAAAGTTGCTTGCGATCTTTTCTTCTGGAGTTTCAAACATTCCTTTTCGTCTATGCGATGTTGAAACGATTGTCCGCACTCCTTGACTATAGGCCTCTCTTAGAAGGTTTTTGCTTTCCTCTATCGACTTCGGACCATCGTCCACATCAAAAACAATGTGCGAATGAATATCGATCATTCTACTTCCCCTCCATCACATCATTGATAGCAGCTTTCGCAGCAGCCAAACTACTATCGTCGATTTCCATCATGTAGAGGTTACTATCTGGCATGGCATAAGAAGGAAGGTCCATACGGCCAGTCCCCTTCAAGTCTTGAGAGTTGACTTTGTAATTTCCTCCACTCTCTAACTGAGTATTGACTAGATCCATCATGGTTTCCAAAGGCATATTGGTTTGAAGAGAATCTTGTAATCCTTGAATAATATTGTCATAGTTCTTCAAAGCTTCAGTTGATGTTAATTTCTGAATCACAGCTACAATAACCTTTTGTTGGTTTCGTCCACGGTCACGATCTCCATCTGCTAGAGAGTAGCGCTCACGAACAAATCCCAGAGCCTGCTCAGAATCTAAGTGGACATTTCCAACTGGGAAATGGAACTTCCCGTGTAAAGATGTGAAATCTTGGTCATTATAAACATCTACGCCACCTAAAAGGTCAATCAATTTCAAGAAAGAAGTGAAGTTCAAACGGACGTAGTAATTGATATCCACACCATATAGGTTTTCCAGGGTATGAATCGACGAGTCTACTCCATAAATCCCTGCATGGGTCAATTTGTCCTTTTGATTATTTCCTCCATCCGCAATCGGAACATAGGAATCACGAGGAGTTGTAGTGAGAAGGATTTTTTTGGTATCACGATTCACCGTCATCAAAATATTTACATCTGAACGCGAAACTGAGCTGATTGGACCGTAGGTATCAATACCGCTCACATAAATATTGAAAGCTTTATTCTTCGATACCTTAGGCGCAGCAACTTCTTTAATCAAATTTTTAGTGTATATTTTCTTGATTTTAGAAGCATAGTCAGGATACTCTGCTTCAATAATATTTTCAAAGACACTATTTAAGACGATTGCTTTCGTTTCACCAGAAAGCAGACTCTTATAAGCTGCTAGGTAAGAAGTCGCTTTCTCAACTGTCAAGTCCTTACTCTGGCTGGTCTTAATATCTGCTAACAACTTTTGAATATTGTCATTGTCTGTCTCTGTTGGCCCCGTAACCGTATCCAGTTGAGTCACATTATTGATCTCACTATCTTTCAAAACGACCACACTGATTGAATACTCTGAGTAATTTGACGTCGAATTGATATGATTGGTAAAACCGACAAACTGTTGCAAAGCATAGAGAGAAACTGAACTAACTAAGATGGCAAGCGTCAAAAAGAAGACCGTAAACTTCTCAGCTTTTTTATAAACAATCAGCAGTAGTCCTACTAAAGCAGCTAATAAAACGAGAACTGCAGAAATAATATTCAGGTATCTAAAGGCTAAAATGTTGTGTCTAAAAATCAAGAACAGCAAAAAACCACCCAACAATAGATAAATGGTTAATAAGACTATGTTAATATTTCGTTTCATGTTGCCAGAACGAGTTCTCTTTGAACGTCTATTCATGTTAATCCCCTGTACGTTAATAGTTAGGATTATTATATCACAATTATGAAAGAAATTCCAATTATTCCCGTCATTCTCAGCGTTTTCATTCACTTCTGTATGCTTTATTTACTTTTAAAGTATACTAACTTCATTTCTCGATGACAAATTAAAAAGACAAGGGCATTTTATCGTGCCAGCTTGTCTTTCATTTTTATTTAACGTGGTTTGAAAATTCTTTTTGACTCTTTTCGATAGCCTTTTTACTTTCTTCTTCCCACTTAGCCTTAGCTTCATCAAATTGTTTCTTGGTAACAGGGTCTTTTTGCAGTCTCATGTACTTGTAGTTATTTCCATCACCTTTGATTCCCACTAGAGAGTAGGCACGTGTAAAGGGAGTTACTTTGGTCACAGAGGCTGTTCCACCATTTGACATCGTAGACATGATCAGAGAATTATCAATCATCCAAGCTTGAGCTTCAGCATATTTTTCATAACGCTTAGCGACATCTTGATTCTCAGCGTCTGCTTCTTTTAGAAGTTTCGTATAGGTATCAAGTCCTAGACTCTTGATGAGTTCTTGATCTTCCTTAGCATCTAGACCGAAAATTTTGAGATAAAAACCATCTTCGGCGTTAAATGGATCCAGATAAGTTGACGGATCTTGGTAATCACCAACCCAGCCATCAAAGTTCAAATCGTAATCACGAGCTGCTGGATTTGGAGCTAGGAAAGCGACATTCCCAAAGTCATCTGTAGAAAGCTGTTGAACATCAATGACGATATTGTCAGAACCTAGTACTGTTTCAAGTGTCTGTTTAAGCGAATTCATACCAGAAACTGCATTTTTATTGGTTTGATCAACCGGGATGTCCAAATGAATCGGGAAGGTCACCCCTTGGGCTTCCAATTCCTTTTTAGCTTCCGCAAATTTAGCTTGGGCCTTTTCCTTGTTGAAATAACCGTCTTGGGCATCCGCCAAGTTGATTCCTGACCATTCTGTTCCATACTGAACAAGTTTAGAAGAAACGACTTCTCCAAAGCTCTTATCTCCCACCTGCACAAATGTCGGAGGAACAAGGGTATTACGAAGGGTCTTACTTGCTGCTTCTTGCCCGTTAGATTGAGCAGAGTAGGCTGTCCGATCGATGGCAAAGTTCAAGGCCTGACGGAAATTTTTATTTAAAATCGCTGTTTGAGTTGATTTCTTTTGCTGGTCTGAGGTTTTTGCAGTATGGTTATAGGCTTTTCGGTTAACGTTAAAGTTGAAGTACCAAGAAGTCTTGTCTTGCAAGCTATAAACGATATTGTCTTGGTATTTTTCTTTTGTCTTGGCATAGCTCGAGCTATTTGGATAGACTCCCGCAAGGGTATAGGCGCCACTTTCAAAGTTACGAATGGTCATCTCCTGATCAGAGCCATCAAAGTAAGCTAACTTAACTTTTTCAATGGTTACTTTATCATGGTCATAATAGTGTGGATTCTTCACATACTCGATTGAAGATTTTGATGTGAAATCTTTTAACAAGTAAGGTCCATTGTAAAGGATGCTGTTTGGCGTCAAGGTTCCAAATTCTTTATCCTTTGATTTCAAAAACTCTTCGTTAACCGGAAAAAGGATACTATTGGTGGTCTTTGAGTTCCAGTACGGCTCTGGTCGAGTCAAAGTATACTCAACCGTATAGTCATCCAAGGCTTTCACACCAACTGTTGTGAAGTCATTGGTCGCACCTGTCACATAGTCATTCAATCCCTTGATAGAGTTTTGGATGAGATCCATGGCTTGACCCTTGTTGTCCGCAGCATACTTAATCCCAGTGACAAAGTCTTGGGCTTTGACTGGAGCGTACTCTTCTCCATCAGCAGTGTACCACTTGGCATCTTTTCTGAGTTTATATGTATAGGTTAAACCATCCGCCGAAACTGACCAATCTTCAGCTAGAGCTGGCGTTAGATTCCCATAGCTATCATTTTCTAGCAAACCATCCACAAGATTGGTAATCACTGAAGTGTTATCTGCATAATAGTCTAAAAGATAGTTAAACGTCGTCGGATTTGCACTAAATGTTGATGAGAAAGTGCTTGTATCAGTATTTGACCGTCCACAAGCTGTCAGTAAAATCCCTGTTGCTAGGACAAGACCAGTTCCGATGAGTCTTTTTTTCATGTTCATCCTCTACTCCTTTATGTCACTTTTTATAACATAGCCTTATTTTATCAAATTTATCCTAAATTGTAAAGTTTCCGACTCTTTTATAGATGAATGATGAACCTAGTCAAATAAAAAGAAAGGAAGCGCAAGCAATATGCACCTTCCTTTCTTATAGATTATTTAACGTGTTTTTCTAGCTCTTTTTGATATTTGGCATTTGTTTCAATCTTTTCTTTCTGCCATTTCTTGAGAGCTTCTTCGTATTCTTTTGTAGTCACAACATCATTTTGCAATTCCAAACCTTTGAACACAAATGGATCTCCCTTGATTCCGACTTGAGAATATGCTTTTGTGAATGGCACAGTACGGCTAACAGTTGGAGAACCACCTGAAGAAGCAACTGGGATCAAGAGCGAACTATCCGATACCCAAGCTTGAGCTTTAGCGTATTTTTCGTAACGCTTATTGAGGTCGCTTGTTTCAGCTGCGGCATCATCCAAAAGTTTCTTGTATTCATCTAGACCGACTTGAGCCATTACTTCTGGATCTTTTCCACGAGTGATACCCAAGTGTTTAAGGGCAGAACCCTTCTTAGCATCAAGAATGTTTAGGTAGGTAGCTGGGTCTTGATAGTCTGGTCCCCAACCAGTTCCATTCAAGTCGTAGTCTTTTTGTGCCGGAACCTTAGCTTGAGAAGTAATGCTAATTTTCTCATTATCGGTCATTTGAAGGACATCGACAATGACATTCTCCGTACCCAGTGTTGATTCGATGGACTGCTTGAGTGAGTTCGTCTGTTGAACGGCAATGACATCGGTCTGTTCAACTGGAACGTCCAAACGGATTGGGAAGGTCACACCCTTAGCCTGCAATTCTGCCTTAGCCTTTGCAAAGGCTGCCTTGGCTTTTTCAGGACTGTAAAGCGTATCCTTACCATCTGTAAGGGCTACATCTTTCCATTGGTCTCCATAAGAAACCAGCTCTGCTTGTGCCAACTCTCCAAATGTCTTTTCACCTACTTGAACGTAGTCATGAGGTACTAGACTATTACGGATAATTTTATCCGCACCTTCTTCACCATTCAACTGAGCAGTATAAGAATGACGGTCAAGGGCAAAGTTCAGCGCCTGACGGAAGTTCTTGTTAAGAAGAGCTTCTTTCGTTGATGTTTTTTGAGCTTCGTCTGTTTTAGCTGTTTTATTATAAGATTGGCGGTTTACGTTAACAGTGAGGTAGTAGCTTGTCGCTTCTTGTGGACTGTAAACAATCTTATCGCCGTACTCTTGTTTAGTCGACTCAAAGTTTGAGCTTGTTGGGAAGAGACGGGCTGTTGTATAAGCTCCTTGTGTAAAGCTACGAATCAAAGATTCTTGGTCTGATCCATCGTAGAAAGTTAGTTTAATGTTGTCAATCTTGACATTGTCCTTATCCCAGTAGTTTGGATTCTTTTCATATTCAATGACTGATTTTGAAGTCAATGATTTCAAGAAATAAGGACCATTATATAGGATACCTGATGGGGTTGGTGCACCATAGTCGCTCCCTTTAGAATTCAAAAATTCTTCATTAACTGGGAGCATGGTTGCAGTTGTGACCTTAGAGTTCCAGAAACTTTCTGGTTTGTTGAGCGTGTATTCTACCGTGTAATCATCAACAGCCTTAACTCCTACTGTAGAGAAATCATTGCTCTCACCACTAACATACTCTGCCAAACCTTTGATAGAATCCTGAATCAAAGAAAGACCATCTGATTTTCCGTCAGCAGCATGTTTAAGCCCAGTAACAAAGTCTTTGGCCTTGACTTCAGCGTATTCTTCTCCATCAGAAGTATACCATTTGACACCCTTACGAAGTTTGTAGGTGTAAGTCAAACCATCCTTTGAAACAGACCAGTCTTCTGCAAGTGATGGAATTAAGTTCCCATACTTGTCATTTTCCAAAAGACCATCAACGACGTTGGCTATAACGTCAGAAGTTGAACTCTTGCTCGTCACACTGTAGTCCAAAGATGATGGATCCATAGCATAGACATAAGAGAATGTCTTGGGTGCATCAGCCTTCTTTTCACTTTGCCCACAAGCTGTTAACAGAAGGGCTGCACTCAAAACAGCACCTGCTCCTAAGAGCCACTTTTTCGATCTCATAAGTAATCTCCTTTAAGATAGTATTTTCACCATTATACCCTATTTTTTCATAAAAGCAAGGGCTTTCGACAGATTTTTTAGAAAATTCTAACAAATATTTTTTAATGATTTTTCAATACAATTTTTAGTAACAAACCTCAAGCTTTTGAAGCTTGAGGTTTGTTCATTTTAGTCAGTCAGTTCCACACAGAAAGCATCCCATGGAGCCAAGGTCTGTTTTTCAACTGCTTCTTTAGCAGTAGTGTTTTCAATCAAGATTGACTTAACTTTTCCTCCTACCGAAAAATCTTGTTTTTCATTGGACAAGTTAGCCACAACTAGGAAGCGACGGTCACCGTCCTTACGGATATAAGCAAAGACCTTATCAGTCGTATCGAGTAATTCAAAGTCAGCTCGAACCAACCAGCCGTTCTCCTTACGAATTTGAACGAGTTTTTGATAAGTATAGAAAATAGATTCTGGATTTGCCAGTGCTTCTTGAACGTTGATTTTTTCGTAGTTTGGATTAACTGCCAACCAAGGTTGACCTGTTGAGAAACCAGCATTTTTGCTCTCGTCCCATTGCATCGGGGTACGGGCATTATCACGTCCAATGACACGGATACTGTCCATAATTTCCTCGAGCGGAACACCTTTTTCAAGAGCTTCACGCGCATAGTTGAGGGATTCAATATCTTCTACTTGGTCCAGTGTTTCAAAAGGATAGTTGGTCATCCCAATCTCCTCACCTTGGTAGATATAGGGAGTCCCTCTCATAAGATGAAGCAAGATTGCAAAGGCTTTGGCAGATTTCTCACGGTATTCTTGGTCATTTCCCCAGATAGAGACGATCCGAGGAAGATCGTGGTTATTCCAGAAGAGGGAATTCCAGCCGTCTTCAACTCCCAGCTCTGTCTGCCATTTGTTGAAGATTTCTTTTAACTTCCCTACATTTAACTCTTTTTGGTAGTGCCACTTAGGTTGCCCTTCCTGATACTGAAGACAGATGTGTTCAAACTGGAAGACCATAGACAATTCTTGTCCCTTTGGATCCGAGTAGAGTTTAGCAATCTCTGGCGTTGCTCCCCAGGTCTCCCCTACTGTCAAGAGATCTTTGTCGCCAAAGGTCGCCTGATTCATTTCCTTGAGATAGGGATGGAGCATAGGACCGTTATTGACTACTTTCTCGTCAGGAATTTTCCCAATCATATCAATGACATCCATACGGAAACCACCAATGCCTTTATCAATCCAGAAGTTCATCATCTCGTAAATTTTCTGGCGCAGTTTTTCGTTCTCCCAGTTGAGATCGGGCTGTTTCTTGCTGAAAAAGTGGAGATAGTATTGACCTGACTTTTCATCGTATTCCCAAGCAGACCCACTAAAGATAGACTCCAAATCGTTGGGCTCATCTCGCCAGATATAGTAGTCTCGCTCAGGGCTATCAGGATTTTCACAAGCCTCGACAAACCATGCGTGTTCATCCGAGGTATGATTGACCACCAAGTCCATGATAATTCGAATATCACGCTTCTTAGCTTCTGCGATGAGTTGGTCCATATCCTCCATGGTTCCGAAAATAGCAGCAATCGCTTGATAATCAGCAATATCATAACCATTATCATCCATAGGACTGTCATAAACAGGAGAAAGCCAAATCGCTGTGATTCCTAACTTAGCTAGATAGTCCAACTTACTCGTAATTCCTGGCAAATCACCGATTCCATCTCCATTACTATCCATAAAACTCTTTGGATAGACTTGATAGACTACGGCATTGTGCCACCATTTTTCTTGCATCTGTTTACCTCATTATTTTAATAATCTATAGTCTATGATAGCGCTTTTTAAAACTTTGTGCAAGCGTTTGCCTAATCTTTTTGATTTCTTTTCGACTCCATAGTTTCCTATCTTCCAATTTTTTATTATAATAGAGGTCAGAGGTAAAAAAATGAAAAAACAAGCTTTTAGTTCTGAACAATATTTGAATCTACAACGCGACCACATTTTGGAGCGCATCAACCAATTTGACGGCAAGCTCTATTTGGAGTTTGGTGGCAAAATGTTAGAAGATTTCCACGCTGCTCGTGTCCTTCCTGGTTATGAACCTGACAATAAAATCAAGCTCTTGCAAGAATTGAAAGAGCAGGTTGAAGTTGTGATCGCCATTAATGCCAGCAACATCGAGCATTCTAAAGCGCGTGGTGACTTGGGCATTTCTTATGACCAAGAAGTTCTTCGCTTGATTGACAAATTCAATGAGCTGGGAATTTTTGTTGGCTCCGTTGTCATTACACAGTACGCTGGCCAACCCGCTGCAGATGCCTTCCGCAACCAGTTAGATAAAAACGGAATTGATTCCTATCTTCATTATCCAATCAAAGGATATCCGACCGATATGGACCACATCATTTCTCCAGAAGGCATGGGGAAAAACGACTACATCAAAACCAGTCGCAACTTGATCGTCGTAACAGCTCCTGGACCTGGTTCTGGAAAATTGGCAACTTGTATGTCCAATATGTACCATGACCAACTCAATGGCATCAAGTCTGGTTACGCTAAGTTTGAAACCTTCCCAGTTTGGAATCTTCCCCTTCATCATCCAGTCAATTTGGCCTACGAGGCTGCAACCGCGGACCTTGATGATGTCAATATGATTGACCCTTTCCATCTCCAAACCTATGGAGAAACAACGGTCAATTACAACCGTGATATCGAAATCTTCCCAGTGCTCAAACGTATGTTGGAACGCATCCTCGGTGAATCTCCATACGCTTCACCAACAGACATGGGTGTCAACATGGTTGGTTTCGCTATTACAGATGATGAAGTTGCTGTCGAAGCTTCTAAACAAGAAATCATCCGTCGCTACTATCAAACTGTTCTTGATTTTAAAGCTGAAAAAGTCGGAGAAACTGCTGTCAAGAAGATTGAACTTCTCATGAACGACCTCGGTATCACACCTGCAGACCGTAAGGTTGCTGTCGCTGCACGCCAAAAAGCAGAAGAAACTGGTGGCCCTGCCCTAGCCCTTGAATTGCCAAATGGGGAAATCGTGACTGGTAAAAACTCTGAGCTCTTTGGTCCTACAGCTGCTGCCTTGATCAATGCCATCAAAAAATCAGCTAACATCGCTAAGGAAGTAAAATTAATCGAGCCTGAAGTCGTCAAACCAATTCAAGGTCTTAAAATCAATCATCTCGGTAGCCGCAATCCTCGCCTCCACTCGAATGAAATCCTGATTGCTCTCGCTATCACCGCTATGGAAAATCCTGATGCTGCGCGTGCCATGGAAGAACTTGGGAACCTCAAAGGAAGCGAAGCTCATTCAACCATCATCCTGACCGATGAAGACAAGAATGTCCTACGAAAATTGGGTATCAACGTAACCTTTGACCCTTACTACCAATACGATCGCTTGTATCGCAAATAAAAACTCAAACCTCTCCTTTCTTGGAGAGGTTTTCTCTCTGTTTCAAGAGCAGTCTTTATGATATAATGAAAGAAGAAAACTGAAAGGAACTACCATGTCAAAAGAAGTTATTGTTGAAAGTTTTGAACTTGACCACACCATTGTTAAAGCACCCTATGTTCGCTTGATTGGGGAAGAAACCGGACCAAAGGGAGATGTCATCTCCAACTTTGATATTCGCTTGGTGCAACCAAATGAAGACTCTATCCCTACCGCTGGCCTTCACACTATCGAACACCTCTTAGCCAAACTCATCCGTACCCGCATTGACGGTATGATTGATTGCTCACCCTTCGGTTGCCGTACTGGTTTCCATATGATTATGTGGGGACGTCACACCAGTGCTGAGATTGCAGCTGTTATCAAGGATTCGCTCAAAGAAATCGCTGAGAGCACTACTTGGGAAGATGTCCCTGGAACAACCATCGAATCTTGCGGAAACTACAAGGACCATAGCCTCTTTTCTGCTAAAGAATGGGCTAAACTTATTCTGGAACAAGGAATTTCAGATAATGCCTTTGAGCGTCATGTCATCTAAACACAAAAGGAACCAGCTTTTTAGCTAGTTCCTTCTTTTTTATTCTCAAAATTTTGTCTTATACTCAATGAAAATCAAAGAGCAAACTAGGAAACTAGCCGCAGGCTGTACTTGAGTACGGCAAGGCGACGTTGACGTGGTTTGAATTTGATTTTCGAAGAGTATTAGGCTTTTTCACGAATAACTAAACCACCATCTTCCATATCTGCTTCCAGATGTTTGACATCTAGATGATCCAAGTGGAAGTCTGTTACTTTATCACGAATTTGTTGTTCAACCACGCGACGGAGAGGACGAACACCCATAACTTCGTCATAACCTTCTTCTGTGATAAAGTCTTTAGCTGCTTGGCTGACTTCCAAATCAATGTCTTTCTTAGCCAAGGTTTGGTTGACTTCAGCCAACATCAAGTCCACAATCTTAGAAAGATCTTCCTTATTTAAGTGTGAGAACTCGATAACAGCGTTAAAGCGGTTAAGGAACTCTGGACGGAAGAATGGTTTCAAACGATCCATCAACTCTGGTTTGTCCGCATCTTCTGTCAAGTTGCCTTCATAGCCAAATCCAGCATTTGATGTCGCGATAATGACAGTGTTCTTAAAGTTCACGGTATTTCCTTGACCATCAGTCAAACGACCATCATCCAATACTTGGAGGAGAAGGGTGATTACTTGAGGATCAGCCTTTTCGATTTCGTCCAAGAGAATGATAGAGTAAGGATTTCGACGAACACGTTCTGTCAAGGTATTGCTATTGTCATCATAACCCACATAACCTGCTGTTGTACCGATTAACTTAGATACAGCTGTGCGGTCACTGTATTCAGACATATCCAAACGAATGATAGCATCCTTAGTTCCAAACATATCCAGTGCCAATTGCTTAGCGAGCTCGGTCTTACCAACCCCAGTTGGACCTACAAAGAGGAAGCTACCGATTGGACGATTGCCTTCATCAAAACCAGCACGGTTACGACGGATAGCACGAGCCACTGCTTCTACTGCCTTATCTTGACCAATAACCTTGTGTTCCAAACGATGAGCCATATCCTTAAGACGCTCGATGTCTGACGCTCCCATTTGTGATACTGGGATACCTGTCATACGCTCTACGGACTCAGCCACATCGTTGATGCTTGCAGTCACTTTCATGTCTTCTGTGTGGTTTTCGACTTTTTTCTCTAATTCAGCAATACGTGTCTTGGCATTGAGAGCTGCTTCGAAATCTTCTGCCTCAACTGCTTTTTCTTGCTTGTCTTTTTCTGCCTCGATTTCTCGTTCAACAGCATGCACATCTGTTACAGGATGTTGAGCTGCCAAGTGAGCTGCCGTTACATCGACAAGGTCGATAGCCTTATCTGGTAAGCTGCGTTGAGGAATGTATTGGACAGAATAATCCACTGCTGCTTTCAAGACTTCATCAGGCAAGATAACATTGTGGTGTTGTTGATAAAGGTCACGAATTCCTTGAAGGATTTTAAAGGTATCCTCTGCTGAAGGAGCATTGACCTTGACTTCGTTGAAACGACGAGTAAGAGCTGCATTCTTTAAGATAGTGTTACGGTATTCGTCTTGAGTTGTTGCCCCAATAACGGTCAACTCACCACGGGAGAGAGCTGGCTTGAGAATGTCCGCAAGACCTTTAGATCCACTGTCTCCACCAGTACTACCAGCACCGAGAATTTGGTGAATTTCATCAAAGAAGAGGATAATATTTCCTGCTTCTTTTACTTCATTGACTAGATTTTGAACGTTTTCTTCAAAGCTACCACGGTATTGAGTACCAGCCTCAAGACCTGAGATATCAATAGAAATGATTTCCTTGTTCTTAATAGCAGCTGGAACATCTCCGTTCACAATGGCTTGTGCTAGACCTTCGACAACTGCAGTCTTACCAACACCTGCATCTCCGACCAGAACAGGATTGTTTTTGGTACGACGTGAGAGGATTTCAGATGTTTCTTGAATTTCCTTGTTTCGTCCGATTACAGGATCCAACTTGCCCTCACGAGCTTCCGCTGTCAAGTTACGACCTAGTTTAGCAAGGACACCGTCTTGTTTCATACCTGAAGCGTGTTGTTGCATTTGCGCATCAGATTCTGCATTTCCTGGTAATTTCCCAGTTGCACGATACTGAGCAAATTCCTCAGGTGTCACTTCTCGTCCATTAATCAAGTAGCGACGGTTTTCAGAACTATATCCTCGCATACCACCCATCAATTGGTTAAATAAATCATCCATGTTGTTAAAGTTATTAAAGTTGTTGTTCATATTCTTTACCTCGTTTAATATTGATTATTTGCGATCTCTGATATTGACTATCTTTGACCTTTGTTTTAAAAAATTTAGACTAGCTATCTAGCTACTCTACGTATAATTTCTGGTTTTTCTTTTTTACATAAGCCTTTTATCATCTTCTTTTCAAAGTCTGTTAGATTAAACATAGGCCTCACCCCTTTCTTGGGATTCTATAGCTCATTCTCAAAGACTAATTTCTTGAAAGTAAGCTATTTAAGGAATTCATTTTCCTTATGTTTCTACTATACCACATTAGTCAGTAAAAGTCAATAACTTTTTTGACCAAATTTGACTATTTTTAAAAATTTTTTGAAACACAAAAAAGCCCCTAGAAAACGAATTTTCTAGAGACTTTCTCTATCAGGTTTAAGAGAGAAGGAATATTCTCACTTACCAAGTTTCATGTTTCTTCTACGAAAGCTTAAGCTTTACGTTTTACGAAGAATACCAATCCACTCAATGCCAAGACTAAAAATCCAATTGCTGAGAAGATAGAGGTTGCTTCACCTGTTTTTGGAAGTTCAGCTTTACCTTTAGTCTCCGTAGCTGGAGGTGTTTGTTTTGGTTCCTCTTTTTGTCCCGGAACATTTGGTTTTGCTCCTGGTTTATTTGGATCCGGCGTTGGGTTTGGATCCGGCGTTGGGTTTGGATTTGGTGTTGGGTTTGGATTTGGTGCTGGGTTTGGATCTGGCTGTGGTGTTGGAACAGTGTATTTATTTGTAAATACAACTGCTTTGCCATCCGCATACGAAACAGTCGCTGTCAAGAGACCTTGACCATCCGCAACTACAGTGACTGTTACATTATGCTCAGTCTTATCGTATTCAACACCCTCTTCAGTACCAACTTTTTCAACCAAGGTATAAGTGTGAGTACCTGCTTCTTCGAATGAACGAACAAAGGCTACTTTACCTTCGGCAGTGTTCTTAGCTTCCGCTACAACGGCATCTTTTTCTTTCAATTCGAAAGTATAAGCATCAGCCGCAAGTTCTTTACCTTCAAGTTTCTTAGTTGCTTCAATCGTAGCTTCTACTGCTGGTGCTTTAAAGCTATTCGTGAAGACACTACCTGCTGGGTATTCAGCAGTTGCCTTCAAGGCATTTGTTGCTGCATCTTTGGTTACTGTTACCTTTGCAGTCTTTTCTGTATCGTAAGTAATACCAGTTGCTCCAGCATTCACTTCTTTTACAGTATAAGTATGAACACCTTCTGCATTATAGTTGATTGCTTTAAATGTTACTTTTCCAGCTTGGTTTGTTTTTGTATCAACTAGTTTTGTACCTTCATACAATTCAAATTGGAATTCACCATCAACCAAAGCACGACCAGTCAATTCTTTCGTGAACTCAAGTGTTGCTGATGTAGCTGTTGGAGCTGGTGCTGTATAGATATTAGTGAAGACACGTTCTGCATTCGGATTTTCTACAGTCGCAACCAATTGACCTTGACCGTTATCTGCTACAGTCACTTTAACTGTGTGAGATTCTGTTGAGTATGTCACACCTGCTTCTGTTCCTGATTTCTCAGTAATAGTGTAAGTGTGCTCTCCTGCTTCTGTGTAGTTGACGTTGAAGACAACTTCACCTGAAGCAGCGTTCTTAGCTTCCGCTACAACTGCATCTTTTTCTTTCAATTCGAAAGTATAAGCATCAGCCACAAGGTCTTTACCATTCAAGACTTTCTTAGCTTTGATTGTCGCGCTTGTTGAAGCTGCTTTATAAGTGTTAGTGAAGACACGTTCTGCATTCGGATTTTCTACAGTCGCAACCAATTGACCTTGACCGTTATCTACTACATTCACTTTAACTGTGTGAGATTCTGTTGAGTATGTCACACCTGCTTCTGTTCCTGATTTCTCAGTAATAGTGTAAGTGTGCTCGCCTGCTTCTGTGTAGTTGACGTTGAAGACAACTTCACCTGAAGCAGCGTTCTTAGCTTCCGCTACAACTGCATCTTTTTCTTTCAATTCGAAAGTATAAGCATCAGCCACAAGGTCTTTACCATTCAAGACTTTCTTAGCTTTGATTGTCGCGCTTGTTGAAGCTACTTTATAAGTGTTAGTGAAGACACGTTCTGCATTCGGATTTTCTACAGTCGCAACCAATTGACCTTGACCGTTATCTACTACATTCACTTTAACTGTGTGAGATTCTGTTGAGTATGTCACACCTGCTTCTGTTCCTGATTTCTCAGTAATAGTGTAAGTGTGCTCGCCTGCTTCTGTGTAGTTGACGTTGAAGACAACTTCACCTGAAGCAGTGTTCTTAGCAGTAGCTACAACTGCATCTTTTTCTTTCAATTCGAAAGTATAAGCATCAGCCGCAAGCTCTTTACCATTCAAGACTTTCTTAGCTTTGATTGTCGCGCTTGTTGAAGCGGCTTTATAAGTGTTAGTGAAGACACGTTCTGCATCCGCATTTTCTACAGTCGCAACCAATTGACCTTGACCGTTATCTACTACAGTCACTTTAACTGTGTGAGATTCTGTTGAGTAGGTCACACCTGCTTCTGTTCCTGATTTCTCAGTAATAGTGTAAGTGTGCTCTCCTGCTTCTGTGTAGTTGACGTTGAAGACAACTTCGCCTGAAGCAGCGTTCTTAGCAGTAGCTACAACTGCATCTTTTTCTTTCAATTCGAAAGTATAAGCATCAGCCGCAAGCTCTTTACCATTCAAGACTTTCTTAGCTTTGAT